>CAZGDZ010000152.1:0-5892 GCA_964524855.1 uncultured Macromonas sp. | reverse complement strand
TCCTCACCATCGACGCGGGCACCCCGGCCATCCAGGCCAACGCCCTGGTGGGCCGCACGCCCGCGCGCGACGGTGGCCAGACCGCGCGCGCCATTGCCGGCCAGATTGCTGCCACCGAAGCCGAACTCGCCGCCAGCGGCAGCGCCGACGCACAGGCGGTGTGCCGACGCCTGCGGGCCGCGCGCGAGGCGTTTCTGGAGGTCGTCAATTTCGTGGCCGGCCAGACCAAGGCCAGCCCGAACGCGGTGTTCGCCGGCAGCGTGCCCTACCTGATGCTGGCGGGCAACCTGATGGCCGGCTGGCAGATGGCCCGTGCGCTGCTGGTGGCAGAGCGCGAACTGGCCGCCGGGCGCGATGTGCCCTTCATGCAGGCCAAGATCACGACGGCCCGGTTCTACGCGGACCACATCCTGAGCCGCGCCCCGGGCGTGCGCGACAGCATCGTCGACGGCCACGCCGCCGTCACCGGCATGGCGCTCGACGCCTTCTGATCACCTGGAGCCCCCATGTCGAAACTGCCCCCCGTCCTGCAGCGCCTGCGTTTCCCGGTCATCGGATCGCCGCTGTTCATCATCAGCAACCCCAAGCTTGTCATCGAGCAGTGCAAGTCCGGCGTCGTCGGCTCCATGCCAGCGCTCAATGCGCGCCCGGCCTCGCAGCTTGACGAGTGGCTGGCCGAGATCACCGAGGCCCTGGCCGCGCACGACCGCGATCACCCCGACAGCCCGGCCGCGCCGTTCGCGATCAACCAGATCGTGCACAAGAGCAACGACCGGCTGGAGCAGGACATGATGTTGTGTGCCAAGTACAAGGTGCCGATCATCATCACCAGCCTGGGCGCGCGCGAGGATGTGAACCAGGCCGTGCACAGTTGGGGTGGGGTGGTGTTGCACGACATCATCAACAACTTTTTTGCCCGCAAGGCGATTGAAAAAGGAGCGGATGGCTTGATCGCGGTCGCCGCTGGTGCCGGTGGCCATGCAGGGACGAAGAGCCCGTTTGCGCTGGTGCAAGAGATACGCCAGTGGTTCGAAGGGCCGGTGGCTCTGTCGGGCGCGATTGCCACCGGTGGTGCGGTGCTGGCTGCCCAAGCGATGGGGGCGGACTTTGCTTACATCGGCTCTGCTTTCATCGCTACCGACGAGGCCCGCGCCGCAGATGCGTACAAGCAGTGCGTGGTGGACAGCAACTCTGACGACATCGTTTACAGCAATTTGTTCACCGGCGTGCATGGCAACTACCTCAAGCCGTCCATCCGGGCAGCAGGGCTGGACCCGGACAAACTGCCCGAGAGTGACCCCAGCCAAATGAATTTTGGTGGGGCGGATGCCAAGGCCTGGAAAGACATTTGGGGCTGTGGCCAGGGCATTGGGGCGGTGCGTGAGGTGGTGCCTGCCGCTGCCTTGGTGGCCCGCATGCGCGAGGAATACCTGCATGCCCGCGCCCGTTTGTGCGGGGCTGGATCGACGCTTTAAATGCCGGAGGCCTCAAAAGCGCCTTGATCCTCACCGGCCAGCCACACCTTGTGGTCGGGCGACGCCTTGGCGCGGTACATCGCGGTGTCGGCGCTCTGGATCAACTGGTCCACGGTTTGCCCATGGTCTGGGTAGATGGCAATACCGATGCTGGCACTGAGGTTCAGCGATAGATGTCCCAGCTCGTAGGGGGTTTCGATCGCGTTAAGCAGCTTCTGCGCCAGAAACAGCAGGCCGTCCAGGCCTTCGTGGTCGGGTAGCAGCACCACAAACTCATCGCCGCCCTGGCGGCACACCAGGTCGGTTTCGCGCAGCAAAGCGTTCAGGCGTTGGGCGACCTGAATCAGCACTGTGTCACCCGCTTCGTGCCCATGGGCGTCGTTGATGGGTTTGAATCGGTCCAAATCGATGAACAACAGCACTGGGCGGCGCCTGTATCGGGCCGCAGCCTGCAACTCCTGTCCGGCACGCTCCACCAGCAGCGCTCTGTTGGGCAAGCCAGTCAGGTAGTCGTGGTGCGCCAGTTGGCGGATGTGATCCTCCGCTTTGCGCTGCTGGGTGATGTCTTGAAACAGCCCGACGAAGTGTTCGGTTGCGCCTGCATCGTTGCTGACGCGGGTGATGGCCAAGCGTTGCGGGTAGGGGGAACCGTCGGCACGGCGGGATTGAATCTCACCTTCCCAGGTACCAGTAGATTCGACGCTGCTCCATACATTCAGGTCTGGAGTCTCGGCGTCGGCCAGTCCAGGGGGTGCTTGGCCCAGCACCTGTGCCGCCGGCCAGCCGGTGATGCGTTTGAAGGCTGGGTTCACCGACACAATGCGGCGTTGGTTGTCGGTCACGAAAATGCCAAGTGGACTGGCGTCCATGACGGTACCAGCCAAACGCAATGCGGCTTGGCTTTGCTCCAGTTGATGATTCGCCAGTACAGTTTCTCGCAGCGCCTGGCCAATTTGCAAGTGACTGCGGCGGATCACCCAGGCCAGTGACGCCAGCGTCAAGGTCAACATGCCGCCGCCGAGCAGCACCGCCAGCCCATTGCCTTCAGTGTCTGTTTGAGGCCAGCTGGCCAGCCGCGTCATCTCCATTGACCATTCAACACCATGCACTTCAATCTCTCTTTGGACGGTGTAGCCGGTCGGGGTTGGTCGGTCGGTTGAGTCGTTGTGGTAAAGCAGCGCGTCGGGTGAGGGTTGGGGGGCTGCATACAGGCGCAGCTCGATGTGTGGTTGCAGCGCGGCAAAGTCGGACTGCAGAAAGGAGCGGATCAGGTCGCTGGTGCGGATTGGTGAATAGGCCCAGCCTTCCAAGGCTTGCCAGCGTTGCGTGGCGTCATTGACCGGCATGCCCTTGCGGTAAATGGGCAAATACATCAGAAAACCCGCCTGGGTGTTCTGGTCGGTTTCCTGCACCAGAGTCACCCGCTGGCTCAGGCTGACCTGCCCGGTTTCTACCGCACGGCGCATGGCTTGTTGGCGTTGCGGCTCGGTGTACATGTCAAAGCCGAAGGCGCGCTGGTTGCGCCAGTCAATCGGCTCGATGTAAACGATGCTGCTGTAGTGGGGCCGATCGCCGGCCGGGCGGATGGCATAGGCGGGCTGTCCCGCAGCGCGCACGGTGCGCAGGTGTTGGCTGTAGTCACTGGCAGCGATCCATTGGCTGAAGCCAATGGCCGTGATGCCGGGGTAGTTTTCCCGCAGCTCCAGGCTGTCTACGTAGGCGCGGAATTCATGGCGGTCCACCTGTTCGCTGGCGGCGAACAGCCCGCTCACGCCGCGCAACAGATCGGTGTTGCTGAGCAGCTTGCGTTCCAGACCCAGTGCGACTTCGTTGGCCTGGATGTCGAAGCGAGTGCGTTCGAGCAGGGCTTGGCGTTCCTGGAGCGCGCGGTACTGCCCCAAGGTGACCAGCGACCCGATCAAAAGAATCAACCAAGGCAACCACGCCAAGAGCCCGACATGCCATGGCCGCTGCGGCCCGGAAAAGGCCTCGTGGTTGGCGAGCGAGGCAGGCGGCGGCGGGTTCATTCCAGCTATGTTACGGGCAATCCTGCATTGGCGCACCAAGCTTTTGCAGCCAGTGGATTGCCCGCTCGTTCAGCTCGGGCAAATCGCACGGCAAGGTGTCGCGGTAGTGCATACCGCGCAGCCAGGTTATTTGCCGTTTGGCCAGTTGCCGGGTGGCAAAAATGCCGAGTTCGCGCAGGCGGGCCAGTCCGCGTGCGTCGAGGGGGTGGGTGGCTGCGGCATCCATCAGCTCCCAGGCTTGGCGGTAGCCGACGCAACGCATGGCAGGCAGGGCTGGGTGCAGATCCTGGCGCTGTCGCAGGCGCTGCATTTCGTCCACGAAGCCGGCGGCCAGCATGGCGTCAAACCGCTGCGCAATGCGGTCGTGCAGCCAGCGCCGGTCCTGAGGTTCCAGTGACAGCAGGCGGCCAGGCAGGCCGTCGATGCAGGGCAGGTGGCCTTCAGCGATGCCTTGCCGCTGGTGCAGGCTGGACAGCGTTTGGCCCGTTGCCAGGTACACCTCCAGCGCGCGACCGATGCGCTGCGCGTCGTTGGGCGCCAGCCGGGCGGCGGTGGTGGGGTCTACCTGGGTCAGCTCGGCGTGAAGGGCCGGCCAACCTTGTTGATGGGCGCGCGCTTCCAGTTGTTGGCGCAGCTCCGGCTGGGCGGCGGGCATCTCGTCCAGCCCCTCAAACAGGGCTTTGAAGTAGAGCATGGTGCCGCCCACCAACAGGGGCATTCGGCCCCGCGCACGGATGTCGTGCACCAGCCGGGTGGCATCGCGCACGAAGGCGGCGGCGCTGTACGCCTGCGTCGGGTCCAGAATGTCGATCAGGTGGTGGGGCACGGCGCGTTGCTCGGCCGCGCTGGGTTTGGCGGTGCCGATGTCCATGCCCCGGTACACCAGGGCGGAATCGACGCTGATGATTTCACACGGCAGCCGGGCCGCCACGGCCAAGGCGAGTGCAGTTTTGCCAGAAGCGGTGGGGCCGGCGATCGCCAGCCAGGCGGGCGCGTTGCTCATGCCTGTTTCACGTCCGGCATCGGCTGGGGCGGCGGCTTGGCTTCGCCGTAACGCTGCACCAGCGTCCAGGCCACGGCGGCAATCAGCACACTCCAGAACCACAGGCCATTGGTCAGAGGCAGCACGGTGGCCACCGATTCGGCCGCCATGTGCACGCCCAGCCAGGTGCCCATGAGGAAGGCCGCCACCATCATGCTGAAGCCGCTGAGGGCCGAGGCCGCTCCGGCGGCATGAGGGAAGGGCGACACCGCGCCGCTTTGGCCGCACGGCTGGTGTACCCCATGCGCCAGAATGAACAGGTAGTAGGGCACCATGATGGCCCAAGTGTTTTGCACGCCCAGCCAACCCAGCACACCCATGGCAGTGCCCCCCGCAAGGGTGAACACGCCAGCCACGGCCACGGTTTTGCGCAAGCCCAGGCGCGGAATCAGGCGCCGGCAGACCACGGTGCCCGTGATGTAGGTGGCCGACATGGACAGCATCAGCAGCCCATAGCTGGTTTTGCTTTCGCCGAGCACGTTGATGAACACGAACGACGACGTGGCCAGAAAGGTGAACAGCCCACAGTACGAGGTGGCCGCCAGCAGGGTGTAGGTCCAGTAAGTGGGGTGGCGCACGATGCCGGACCAGGTGCGCCACAACTCGCCCGGGTGCAGCGCGCGCGGGTTGGGGGCGCGCAGGGTTTCTTGGAACCGCCAAGCGACGATGGCCAATGCCGCCACACCAAACACGGCCAGTGCAGCCAAGGCGGCGCGCCAGCCCATCCAATCCGACAGCAGTCCACCCACCGGTGCGCTCAAGCAGGCAAACACGCCCAGACCGGACAGGCCTTTGGACATCATGCGAGCGCCCTCTGCGGGGGCGTAAACGTCGCGCACGATGGCCCGGGCGCACATGACCGAAGCGCCCATGGCAGCGCCTTGCACCGAACGCCACACCAACAGTTGTTCCATGCTGGCCGCAAACACACTGCCCATCGATGCCAGCGCGAACGCGCCCAACCCCCACAGCAAGATGGGGCGGCGCCCATAACGGTCTGACAGTGGACCCCACACCAATTGGGAAACGCCAAAAGCCAACAGCAACGCGGTCAGCGTGAGCTGTGCTTGTGGCATGCTGGCACCAAACCCTTGGGTGATGGCGGGCAGGGCCGGCAGGTAGAGGTCGGTGGCGATGGGTTGGATGCCCAACAGCAGCGACAGCACCAGCACGATGGTGCCTGCCGACATGGGTGGGTTCGAGACGACATTCATGCGTTCAAGGGTACCAGATGCCCGGTGCTGCGCGGTCGTGCCCCGCGCAGGCTGTTTGGAACGTCCGAGGCTTCAGATGACGCCCTGCGCCAGCATGGCGTCGGCCACCTTGACGAAGCCGGCGATGTTGGCGC
>CAZGDZ010000151.1:0-5905 GCA_964524855.1 uncultured Macromonas sp. | reverse complement strand
ACCAAGCGTGGTGACCGCGTCAAGGGCCCGATCAAGTCCATCACCGACTTCGGCGTGTTCGTGGGCTTGGCCTCCGGCATCGACGGTCTGGTGCACCTGTCCGACCTGTCTTGGAATGAAACCGGCGAAGCCGCCGTGCGCAACTTCAAGAAGGGCCAGGAAGTGGAAGCCATCGTGTTGGGCGTGGACGTCGAGCGCGAGCGCATCAGCCTGGGCATCAAGCAGCTGGACAGCGATCCGTTCACCACGTTCGTGTCGATCAACGACAAGGGCGCTTCGGTGACCGGCAAGGTCAAGACCGTGGACGCCAAGGGCGCTGAAATCGACCTGGGCGAAGACATCATTGGCTACCTGCGCGCTTCGGAAATCTCCCGCGACCGCGTGGAAGACGCCCGCAACGTGCTGAAGGAAGGCGACGAAGTGACCGCTGTGGTGGTGAACGTGGATCGCAAGACCCGCAACATCCAGCTGTCGATCAAAGCAAAGGACATGGCCGAGCAACAAGAAGCCATGGCCAGCCTGAGCCAGAACGCTGGCAACGCCGGCACCACCAGCCTGGGCGCCCTGCTGCGCGCCAAGCTGGACAACAACAACTGATTCTCGTCGGTTGAACAGGGCCCGTCGCCGTTGGGCAGCGGGCCCTTTTTATTGTCTTTTTTGCCTCACACCCATGACCCGAAGCGATCTCGTTGACGCCTTGGCCAACCGTTTTGCCCAGTTGGGGCAACGCGATGCGGAATGGGCCGTCAAATCCATCCTCGAAGCCATGTCCGATGCCCTGGTCAAAGGCCAGCGGATTGAAATTCGGGGCTTTGGCAGCTTTTCGGTGAACCGGCGCCCGCCGCGCATGGGCCGCAACCCACGGTCCGGCGAAAGTGTGGCCATTCCCGAAAAACGGGTACCCCACTTCAAACCGGGCAAGGCCTTGCGCCAATCGGTAGACGGTCAGAGCGATTGAAGCCAAGCTTGCACCGCTACAATCCTCTGGACCACCTGGGGGATTGATTGAAGTACCTCTCGTGGCTGCTCAAGGCAGCCATTTTCTTTCTTGTTTTTGCGTTCGCCCTGAACAACCAGAGCGACGTGCGCCTGCATTTGCTGTTTGGCGCGCACTGGGACGCGCCGCTGGTGCTGGTGCTGCTGGCCGCGCTGACGTTGGGGGTGTTCCTGGGCATTGCGGTGATGCTGCCGCTGTGGTTGCGGGCGCGACGCCTGGCCCAGCGACCGCCGGCCAAACCGCCCGAACCTGCCGATTCCACCGCCGATTTGCCGCCCCATGGAATTTGACTTCACCTGGCTGTTGTGGGGCTTTCCACTGGCGTTTGCCTTGGGCTGGCTCGCCTCCCGTTTTGATCTGCGGCAATGGCGGCTGGAGGGCCGGCAAGCCCCACGCGCCTATTTCCGGGGTCTGAACCACCTGCTCAACGAGCAACAGGACCAGGCCATCGACGCTTTCATTGAAGCGGTGCAACACGACCCAGACACCTCGGAGCTGCATTTTGCGTTGGGCAACCTGTTCCGCCGCCGGGGTGACTACGACCGCGCGGTGCGCGTGCACGAGCACCTGATGGCGCGCGGCGACCTGAGCAGCAAGGACCGAGATCGCGCCCAACACGCGTTGGCGCAAGACTTCTTGAAGGCCGGTTTGCTGGACCGGGCCGAAGCCGCCCTGCTCAAGCTGGAAGGGACTGCTTTCGAGGCGGAAGCGCGCCTGTCCCTGCTGGCAATTTACGAACGCTCCCGCGACTGGGACAAGGCCGCCGATGTGGCGACCAAACTGGAAGGTCAGACTGAGGGCACCTTCACTCACCGCCTGGCGCATTACCGCTGCGAGCAGGCCGAAGCGTGGCGCCGTCAAGGCCGCACCACCGAGGCTTTGGCCACGCTGGAGGCCCTGGTGTTGCAGGCGCCGGATTCACCCAGGGGCTGGATCGCGCTGGCGGACATGCGGCAGTCGCTGGGCAACACCGAAGGGGGCCTGCAGGCATTGGAGGCCCTGGCGGCCCATGCCCTGCCCCACCTGCCCTTGGTGGCCCACAACCTGGTTCAATGGGCCCGCTTGTGCAACGCACTGCAACGCGCCACCACCTTGCTGCACAGCTACCGCGAGCAGCACCTGCCCTCGCTGGACGTGACCCACGCTTTGGCCACCCTGCAAAGCGACCCGCAAGCCGGGCGGCAACTCTATCTGGACCACCTGCAGCAGGAGCCATCACTGGTGGCGGCGAGCTTCTGGCTGGCGGGTGGTCAGTTTGGGGAGCAGCCATCCGAAAAGCTGGTGCGCCAGGCCATTGACCGCGCCACCGAACCTTTGAAGCGCTACCGCTGCGCCGCTTGCGGCTTTGAGGCGCGCCAGTATTTCTGGCACTGCCCGGGTTGCCAGGGCTGGGACACTTACCCACCCAAGCGGGTCGAGGAACTCTGAGGCAGCAGCGCTGCCAAGTCCGCCACCACCCGGTCGGGGTTGGAGACAGCGATGGGTTCACCCAGGTTGTAACCGTAAGGCACCGCCCAAACAGGGACACCGGCTTGGCGCGCAGTGGCCACATCGATGGACGAATCGCCCACGAACAATGCCCGGTCAGGCGCCACGCCGAACTGCGCCAAGCACGCCGCCACCCCCTGCGGATTCGGTTTTTTGAGCGGGAAGGTGTCGCCGCACACGACGCGGTCAAACCAAGATGACATGCCATGCGCAGCGAGCAGGGGCTGGACGTATCGAGACTCTTTGTTGGTGACGATGGCCAACTTCACCCCGGCTTGGCGCAATGCCTGCAGCACTTCGGGCACGTGCGGATAGGGGCGGCTGCGGGTGCCGCAACGGCGAAGGTAGTGCTGGCTGAAAGCGGCCTCTATCTCCGGCAAACGGCGAGCCTGCCGCGCCTCGGCCTCTGTCACCCCCCAGCGCAGAGCCAACGCCTGAACCAGCAAAGCCCGGGTGCCGTGGCCAATCCAGGCATCCACACGCCATTGGTCCACCGGCGCCAGTCCGATTTCGGCCAGAGTGTCATTCACGGCATCGGCAATTTCGGATGCAGTCTCCAGCAAAGTGCCGTCCAAGTCGAACAGGATGAGGTCGAAAGGATAGACGGGCATCACAGCTTTGTCATGGACAATTCTCAAGAGGAACGCTGTCCCATCAGGGCACGGCGCGGCGCATCCGCCAGGCTTGGACTTGCAAGCCAACTTCGCTGGCCCGACGCAACACCACGACCCCGTCGGGCATGCCACGACGGTGCAAGGCCACGGCCGCGCCACCCACCCAAATTTCCACCGACGCGGGCAACTGCTCCACCAGTTGCTGCAGGCTGTCGTGCACGTCGCGGCGCGATGCGTGGGCGCTGAAGCTCAGGGCCAGCACGTCGATGCGTAACTGGCGAACGGCCAACACAATATCAGACAGCGGGGTGGCGGTGCCCAGCGCGCGCCGCTCGCACGATTCCAAAGCAAAGAAGCACTCGGCCATCAACAAACCCAGGCCGTGTTGTTCGGACGGCGTGGTGGTCAGCAAGACGCGGGGCTGGCGCTGCAAACGCTGGCTGCTCGCATCGACGGACGCGATGGCCTCGCGCAGCACGCCCTGCAGGGTTTCGGTGAACAAGTGCTCCTGGTACACCGACAACTCGCCGCGCAGCCAGGCTTCGCCCACGTGAACACAGAGCGGCGCGATCAGCTGCTCCACGGTCGCACCCAACCCTTGCCGCAGGATTTGCTGTTGCAACGCCTGCTTGACCAAGTCGGTGCGGTTGTCCGTCAACCATTGCAGCCAAGGCGTATCGGCGTCGCGCCACAGGCCAATGCCCTGCTCTTCGGCCCGCTGCACCGCGCCGGTCTGGGCCTCGCGCAACAACGCATCCAGTTGCGGCTCGGTCAACGGCACCACCTTGCCCGGCCGATGGCCGGCATCAAGCAACCGTTTGATGAGGCGCAAGCGCTGCACCTGATCGGGCGGGTAGGCACGCTCGCCAAACACATCCCTTGAGGGAAGCGGGAACCCGTAGCGCCGCTCCCAAACCCGCAGTGTGTCCTTGCCCAAGCCAGTATCACGCTCCACCTCGGCGATGGACCAGGTGGCGCCCGGGGCTGAAGGTTGAAGCAAATCGGATGAGCTGGGAACGTCCATGGGTGCATCCATTGGCGAGGTTGGGGCGGGCGAAAACCGGGTTTGACGCCGTTTCCACACACGGACGCAACTTTAGCATACAATGAATTTGTCTAGGACAAAATATCGCAGCCATCCATTGGAGCTCGCATGAAAGTCGCCATCGTCGGTTCGGGTATTTCGGGCTTGGCTGCCGCGCATCGGCTGCGCGACCAAGCCCACGTCACGTTGTTCGAGGCGGGAAGTTACTTTGGCGGCCACACACACACCGTGGATGTGACGCTGCCTGGCCCCAACGGCTCGGTCACCCACGGCGTGGACACGGGGTTCCTCGTGCTCAACGAGCGCACTTACCCTCAATTGATCGCGCTGCTGGCCGAATTGGGTGTGGCCACCGCCCCGTCGGACATGTCGTTTTCGGTGCAAGTGCCCGCTGCACTGGGCAGCCAGGTGCTGGAATGGAGCGGCAGCAGCCTGGCGACCGTGTTTGCGCAAAAGCGCAATTTGGTGAACCCCCGGTTTTGGGGCATGTTGAGCGACTTGCTGCGCTTTAACCGGCTGTGCACCCACCTGGCGCTGGAGCAGCGCGAGGCCGACATGGTGCAGCCTTTGCACGATTTTCTGGACCAGCACAACTTCGGCCCGGCCTTCCGCGACTGGTACTTTTTGCCCATGCTGGGCTGCATCTGGAGTTGCCCAACCGACCAGATGTTGCGCTTTCCCGTCGCAACCATGATCCGCTTCTGCCACAACCACGGCCTGCTGCAGGTGAACGACCGCCCGCAATGGCACACGGTGGTGGGTGGCGCCCGACATTACGTGGACAAGATCGTGGCCCGCGTGCCCGACGCCCGCTTGCACACCCCGGTGCGGCGCGTGGAACGGGACGCGGCGGGCGTGACCGTGTTCACCGACCACGGCAGCGAGCGGTTTGACCAATTGGTGTTGGCCACCCATTCAGACCAGGCGCTGGCCCTGCTGGCGCGCCCTACCCACGTGGAAGCCTCGGTGCTGGGAGCCATCCGCTACCAGCCCAACCTCGCGGTGCTGCACACCGACACGTCGGTGCTGCCGCAACGCCGCGCGGCCTGGGCGGCCTGGAATTACGAGCGAGCAGACTCAGACGATCAAGAGTCGAGCCGGGTCTGTTTGCACTACCTGCTGAACAACCTGCAGCCGCTGCCATTCAGCCAGCCGGTGGTGGAGTCGTTGAACCCGGTGCGACCGATCGCCCCCGCGAAGGTGCTGGGCGAGTTTGAGTACAGCCACCCGGTGTTCGACCTGGCCGCGATGGCTGCCCAACGCCAAGTGCCCACGCTGCAAGGCCACCTCCACACTTGGTATTGCGGTGCGTGGACGGGCTATGGCTTCCACGAAGACGGTCTGAAGTCGGGATTGACGGTGGCCGAGCAGTTGCTGAACCAGACTGTGGCCCAGCGGAAGGAAGTGGCGTGACCTCGGACGCCGTGGCCCAGGTTGGTTTTGGCCAAGTGCGCCACACACGGCTGCGCCCGCGCCGTCACGCCTTCGCTTACGACACCTGGTTTCTGTTGCTGCCGATGAGGCGGCTGCACGACCCGTTGGCGATGGGTGGGCTGGCGGTGAACCGAAGCGGAGCCATCAGCTTCCACGAGTACGACCACGGCGACGGGCGGGGCCCCGATGAAGGTGGCGCCCTGGCCTGGCTGACCGACATGCTGGACCAAGAAGGCATCCACGATGCCGATGGTGAGGTGTGGCTGCACACCTACCCCAGGGTGTTGGGCTACACATTCAAGCCAGTGAGTTTCTGGTATTGCCACC
>CAZGDZ010000150.1:0-5927 GCA_964524855.1 uncultured Macromonas sp. | reverse complement strand
GTTACCGCTGGCGGCGAGGACCTTGGCGTTGACTTCGCGCGCCAGGTTCAGGGTCACCGTCACGTCGTGGAACACCAGCACCGCACCAATGAGGATGCCATCGCGCGAGCGGATGGGGGCAGCCGTGTCCAGCACCGGCACGCTGTCCTGGTCGCGCCGCAACAGCAGGGCGTGTTCGCGCCGGGGCAGCATCTGGCTGCGCTTGAGCACTTCACGCACCGGGTTGGGCAGGGGCTGGTGGGAGGTTTCGTCTTGGAGGTTGTAAACCGCCGTGATCAACTGGCCCTTGGCCTGGTGCGCGGGCCAGCCCGTGAGGCGGGCGGCCACCGGGTTGATGTACTGGATGACCCCGGTTTCGTCGGTGGTGATGACGCCGTCGCCGATGGAGGCGAGCGTGACCTGCGCCAGATCGCGCTCACGGTGGAGCTGCGCTTCGACCGTTTTGCGGTCGGTGATGTCGCGCAGGGTGCCGGTGTAGCGCAGCTCGTCGCCGGTGTGGTTTTCGCTGACCGACACTTCGTAAAACGCTTTCTGGCCACCGGGGCGGGCCATGCGCAGTTCGAGCTTGGTGCCCGGGCGGCACAGCTTTTCGGGCTCCAGCGTGTCGGGGTGGCCCGCTTCGCGCAGCACTTGGGTCAGCGGGCGGCCGGTGGCCCCACCTGCGGTGGCACCCAGCAGCTTTTCCGCGCCCGGGTTCAGGCTGGTCAGCACCCCGTCCTGGGTGAAGGTGACGATGCCTTCGCGCATGTCCCGCACGATGGACAGCGTGCGGTGCGTGGCCTGCTCCAGCGCGGCAATGACCCGGTTGTAGGCCTTGGCCACTTGGCCCACTTCGGTGAAGTCTTCTTCGGGCACGCGCTGGCTCAGGTTGTTCGAATTGCGCTGCGCTTCCATGGCATCCAGCAGGTCGATCAGTTCGGTGCGGGCTCCGTGCTCGGCCACGTTCAGGCCGTTGCGTTCGTCGTCCACACTCACGCGCAGGCCGTTGTCGCGCACCCACGGCCGCAGCAGCACCCAGGTCACGCCGGTGCACCACAGGCCACACACCACCACGCCCAGCGCCTGCACGCCCACCTGCTCCAGGCGGGTGTTGCCGGTGGCCAGCAGCTCCAGATCGCCGAACAAACCCACGGCCAGCGTGCCCCAGATGCCCGCCACCAAGTGGGCAGGGATGGCGCCCACCGCGTCGTCAATGCGCCGCACCAGCAGCTTTTCGTGTGCCCATGCCATCAACAAGGCCCCGGCCATGCCGATGAAAATGGCCTCCTTGCCGCTGACCGCGTGCGCGCCTGCCGTAATGGCGACCAAGCCCGCGATGAAGCCATTGATGAGGTACAGCGTTTCGTAGTAGCCGTGCCACACCCGACCCAGCACCATGCCCGTGGTGCAACCAGCCACGGCGGCCAGGGTGGTGTTGAGCAAGATGCTGGGCACGCTGCCATCGAACGCCAGCGTGCTGCCGCCGTTGAAGCCGAGCCAGCCGAAGAACAGCAACAAAGTGCCCAGCATGGCCATGGGCAGGTTGCCAGCGGGGATCACGGCTGGGGCTTGTCCATCGGTGAAGCGCCCGGTGCGCGGACCAATCAGCCACACTGCCACCAACGCCACCCAGCCGCCCACGCTGTGCACGACGGTGGAGCCGGCGAAATCCACAAAACCCAGCGTGCGCAGCCAGCCACTGCCTTCGCTGAGCACGCCGCCCCAGGCCCAATGGCCGAACACCGGGTAAATCAGCACCGACACACACGCCGACAGCGCCAGGTAGGCGCCAAACCGCATCCGTTCCGCCACTGCCCCCGACACGATGGTGGCCGCCGTGGCGCAGAACATCATCTGGAACAGCACAAACGCCAGCAGGGCTGGTTCGTTGCCAATCTGGTCGAAGGCGCCGAAGTGGTCGGCGCCCAGCCAGCCGCCTTGCGACCAGCCGAACATCAGCCCGAAGCCGATCAGCCAGTAGAGCAGGCTGGCGACGGCGAAGTCCGAAATGTTTTTGGCCGCCACGTTGATGGAGTTCTTGCTGCGGGTGAGCCCCGACTCCAGGCAGAGGAAGCCAGCTTGCATCAGGAACACCAGCCCCGCGCAGAGGAGCACCCAGATGATGTCGATCGGTTGTTGGCTGGCCATAACCAGCTTTAGCAATTACCGTTCCACCCCCATGGGGTAGGGGTTTTTCACACCGAAAACGGTGCCGACAAAAAGCCGCGAAAGCGCGCCCGGCCGCCTCGTTGCGGTGGCGCGGTCAGGCGGTGGTCGAGGAATCGGGTCAGGAACCGGCCCAGGGCGATGCGACCTTCCAGCCGTGCCAGGCTCAGGCCGGCGCACTGGTGCACGCCAAAGCCAAACGCCAGGTGGCGGTTGGGGTCGCGCCGCATGTCCAGCATCTGCGGGTCGGCAAACTGTGCTGGGTCGCGGTTGGCGGCGCCAATGCACAGCGTCACCAGCGTGCCAGCGGCCAAGGGGACGCCGCCCACTTCGCAATCGAGCACCGCGCGTCGGTTGCCCAACTGGTTGGACGATTCGAAGCGCAGAAACTCGTCCACGGCCAGCGTCATGGTCAGGGTCTGCGCTTCAGGGTCGTTGCGTTCGTCGTGCAGGCGTTGCTGCAGCGTGGCCTTTTGCGCGGGCCATTCGTGCAAGCACACCAGCGCGTTGCCTATGAGGTTGGTGGTGGTTTCGTGCCCGGCGTTGAGCAGGAAGATGCAGTTGTGCAGCAGCTCTTTCTGGCTCAGGCGTTCGCCGCTTGCCTCGCCCTGGATCAACCGGGTCAGCACGTCGTGCTCCGGGTCGCCCGGGTGGCGCCTGCGGTGGGCGATCAGGTCATGCAGGTAGTCTTCGAACTCGTGCACGCTGCTTTCACCCAGGGCCTGTTGCTGCGGGGTCAGCACCGGTTCCAGCGCGCCCAGGATTGCGAGCGACCAGCGCCGCAGCGGCTCCCGGTCTTGGTGGGGCACGCCCAGCAGGTTGCCGATGATTTCGACCGGGATGGCCGCCGCAAAGTCCTCGATCAGGTCGCCGCCGCCTTGAGCTTGCATCTTGTCCAGCAGGGTGTCCACCAGTTGCACCAGACCAGACTCCAGGTCGGCGATGGCGCGGCGGGTGAGGGCGCCCATGATCAACCGGCGCACCCGGGTGTGCAGCGGCGGGTCGTTGAACACCAGGCTGTGGGTGTGGTGTTCAAACAGCAGCGATTCGGGGCCGTACTTGGGCGCGAATTCAATGCGCTTGTCGGAGCTGAAGGTGGCCGCGTCGCGATAGACCTGCACCAGATCGGCATAGCGGGTGAGAAAGACCGAGCCATCGCGCATGCGGCGCACCGGCTCTTGGGCTTGCAGTTGCGCGTACACCGGGTAGGGGTTGGCCAGAAAGTCCGGGGGCAGGGCCCGCAGGTCGAACGACTGGGCGATCTCCTGCGCCCGGGCCGGGGGCATGGGCGGGGTGATGTCCGCCGCTGTGATCGCTGGGTGGGTTGTGTTCGTCATGGCGCGTGGTGCAAAAAATCGCGCAGGGCCTCCAGGGTGGCGTCGGGCGCTTCGGTCATTTGGTGGTGCCCCACCGGCAGCGTCACCACTTGCACGGCGAGCCCGCTCGCTTGTGCGACTTTGATGAGCCCTTGCGCGGATTTGGGCGGGGTCATCTGGTCCTGCGCACCCAGCACGAACAGAACTGGGCAGGTGACGGCGGCCATGGCGTTTTCGCCGTTGGCATAGCGGTCGCAAGCCACAAAGCCGCGGTGAAACACGTTGACCTGCAGGTTGCTGCGCAGCACCCGCCGGCCCAAGGCCAGGCTGGCGCCGTACACCCAGGTGCCGGGGCCCAGCGCAGAGGGTGGTGCGGCCAACGTGGAGCGGGAAAACACGTTCACCAAGGCCAGCGCCTTTTCGGGGTCGTGCAGCGACGCTTCGATCAACGCTGGCGACACCTTCATGGGAAACGCGGTGCCCACCAGCACCAGGTGGCTGACGCGGCCCTTCAGGCGCGCGGCAGCCTCCAACGCGATGAGCGAACCCCAGCTGTGGCCGACCAGGGCCGCTTGCTGCACGCCCGCTGCATCCAGCAGGGCCAACACAAAGTCGGCCGCTTCTTCAACGGACGACGGCGCTTCGCCCGCGCTGCGGCCGTGGCCCGGCAGGTCCACCGCCAGCACATTGAAGCCGTGGTTCGCCAGGTAGCGGCTCTGCAAAATCCAGACGCTGTGGTCGTTGAGCACGCCGTGGATGAAGACGACCGTGGGTTGGGTGGCGTTGAAAGCCTTGCCGCCGGTGTAGCAGTAGGTTGGGGCGCCGTTGACGGTGAATTCCATGCTCAGGCCCCCGCTTTCTCGGCGGCCTTGAGCGCGCGTTTCAGGTCGTCGATCAGGTCGTCCGGGTCTTCCAGGCCAATGGACAGGCGGATGGTGCCAGGGCCAATGCCAGCGCCGGCCAGCGCCTCGTCGCTCATGCGGAAGTGGGTGGTGCTGGCCGGGTGGATCACCAGCGAGCGGCAGTCGCCGACGTTGGCCAGGTGGCTGAAAATCTTCAGCGCTTCGATGAAGGCCTTGCCCTGCGCGCGGCTGCCTTGTACGTCGAAGCTGAACACCGAGCCCGCACCTTTGGCGCCGTGCCGCAGCAGCTTGTTCGCCAGCGCGTGGCTGGGGTGTGATTCCAGCAATGGGTGGCCGACGCGACTCACCAGTGGGTGGCTGGCCAGGAATGCCACCACCTTTTCGGTGTTGCTCATGTGCCGGTCCATGCGCAGCGGCAGCGTCTCCAGGCCCTGCAAAATCAGCCAGGCGCTGTGCGGGCTCAGGCAGGCGCCGAAGTCGCGCAGGCCTTCGCGGCGGGCTCGCAGCAGAAAGGCGCCCACGGTGCTTTCCTCGCTGAAGGTCATGCCGTGGAAGCCGTCGTACGGTTCGGTCAGCTCTGGGAATTTGCCACTGGCGTCCCAGTCGAAACTGCCCCCATCCACCACCACGCCGCCAATGACGGTGCCGTGACCCGACAGGAATTTGGTGGCCGAGTGGTAGACCAGGTCCGCGCCCAGCTCAAACGGTTTGACCAAGTAGGGCGTCGTCAAGGTGGAATCGACCAGCAGCGGCACCTTCGTTTCGTGTGCAATCTGCGCCACGGTCGGAATGTCCAACACGTCCAGCCCTGGGTTGCCCACGGTTTCGCCGAAGAACAGCCGTGTGTTAGGCCGCACGGCGGCTTTCCAGCCGTCGATGTCGCCGGGTTTGACAAAGGTGGTTTCGATGCCAAAGCGGCGCAGCGTGTAGTTCAGCAGGTTCTGGCTGCCGCCGTACAACGCGGTGCTAGCCACGATGTGCGAGCCTGTGCCCATCAGCGTGGCAATGCTCAGGTGCAGCGCCGCTTGGCCACTGGCCACGCTGATCGCGCCAATACCCCCTTCCAGCGCTGCCATGCGCTGCTCGAACACGGCGTTGGTCGGGTTGCTGATGCGGCTGTACACGTGGCCCGCGCGCTCCAGGTTGAACAACGCGGCGGCGTGGTCGCTGGACTCGAAAACGAACGAGGTGGTCAGGTGGATCGGCACCGCGCGAGCGCCGGTGGCGGGGTCGGGCGCGGCGCCAGCGTGCAACGCCAGGGTGTCAAAGCCAGGATCGGCGTGGCCGGGCATGTTGTCTCCTTGTGGTTTTGGCCCGATTGTGAGCTATATTGAGAACCGAACTCGCCGTGTGTGCGACAGAGGAGAAAACATGAAAGTCAGCGATATTCTTCGTGTCAAAGGCGGCACGCTGTACACCATTTCCCCCGACGAGCCGCTGAGCCGCGCGGTGGAAACCATGGCCCAGTTCGACATCGGCTCGCTGGCTGTTATGGACCATGGCGAATTGGTGGGCATGTTGACATTCCGCGAAGTCATGCACACCGTCGCTCGCAACGGCGGCTCCGTCGGCAACGCCACCGTGCGCCAAGTGATGGATGCTC
>CAZGDZ010000149.1:0-5952 GCA_964524855.1 uncultured Macromonas sp. | reverse complement strand
TCCAACTCCAGCTTGCCGGCCTCGATCTTGGAGAAATCCAGCACGTCGTTGATGATACCCAGCAGCGATTGCGCCGCGCCCTGGCTTTTTTCGGCGTAGTCGCGCTGGCGCGGCTGCAACTCGGTGCCCAGCAGCAGCTGCAACATACCCAGCACCGCGTTCATCGGGGTGCGGATCTCGTGGCTCATGTTGGCCACGAACTCGCTCTTGGCGCGCGAGGCAGCCTCGGCCGCGTCCTTCGCTCGCACCAGCTCGGTGATGTCGATGCGGAACCCCACCCGGTAACCATCGGGGGTTTCGCGCTCCACAATGCGCAATACCCGGCCGGTGGTCAAGCGCTGCACCAACTCCACCGAACTGCGCTGGTGCTGGGTCATGCGTTCGGCCACCCACTCGTCCACCCGCCCCACGGCCGCAGCGTAGTCGCCGCGCTCAGCCCCGTAGCGAATGATCTCCTCGAACGTCCGACCAGGCGCCATGAGCTCTGCCGCCACCGGGTACATCTCACGGTAACGCTCGTTGCAGTAGACCAGGCGGTCCTGCGGGTCGTACAACACAAACGCCTCACCGAGCGCCTCGATGGCGCTGCGCAAAATGTGCTCTTGCTGCGCCAGCTGCAAGCTGGCTTCTTTGCGCCGGTGGATGTCCTGCACCGTGCCGTACACCCGCACACAGCGCCCCTCGCGCACGTCCGCCATGCCGATGCTGTGGATCCAGCATTCGCTACCGTCAAGCGTGCGGATCAACAGCTCCTCGTCCCAGCCTTCGCCGCGGTCGATCGCTCGGCGCATCAACTCGCGGGCACGGTCGCGCATCGTGGGCTCGTCAAAACACGCCAAAGCCAATTGGCGGTTCACCACCAGGTCTGGCGTCGCCCGGAAAATGTCGCGCGCCATCGGCGACCACACCAGGGCATCGCCCTCGACCACATACTCCCAGGTACCGATGCGCGCGGCCCGGTTCGAAAGCTCCAGGTCTTGCCGCGCTTTTTCCAGCGCTGTTTCGATCAGCTTGCGCGCCGAAATATCGGTGCGGATCGACACGTAGCGCTCAATCTCGCCATTCTCCTGGGTGAAAGGTGCAATCAACGTGTCCACCCAATACAACACGCCCGACTTGGAGCGGTTGCAAATCTCGGCCCGCCACGAATGGCCAGAGCCAATAGCCGCCCACATGTCCTGCCATAGAGCCTCGGGGTGCACGCCGGCGTTGACGATGCGATGGTGCTCGCCGATCAGCTCGTCGCGGGTGTAGCCGCTGATGGCGCAAAAGGCCTCGTTCACATCGACGATGGTGCCGTCTGGCGCGGTCTGGCTGACAATGAAATGGTGCTTGAGGGTGCTCATCAGCACCTCGGCCTCGTTCAAGGCCGCGCGCAAGGCCGCCTGTGTTTGCACCTGTTCGGTGATGTCTGTGTGGATGATCATGAAGCCCATACAGTGCAAGGCTTCGTCCAACATGGGCTGCAGTTCCACGTTCGCCCAGTAATCCCGACCGGCGGGCGTGCGACGGGCCAGCACCACGTCGCAGGCGCTGTGCTGAGCCACTGCGGCTTCCAGGCGCGCTTGCGCCAGCGCATTGTTGGTGGCACCGTCCTGCAATACCCAAGGCCGCTGCCCCAGCGAGGCTTCCAGCGTGTCGCCGGACAGGCCCAGGTAAGCGTCGTTGGCCCACGTCATGCGGCCACTCAAATCGGTGATGGCCACCGCGTTGTGGGTGCGCCGGGCCACCAAGGACAACCGTTGTATATCCTGCCCCAACTGGCGCATGCGCTGCAACGTGCTGTCGCGCGTGCGCCGCCAGCGCAAGACCAGGTAGGCCAAAGCCAGGCTCAGCGAGGCACCGCTGAACCCCACCAGCCAAGGCACCCGGTGGTCCACCAAGGCCATCAACTCGGGCGTGGCCCGGGCATAAAAGTCGAAACTGCGCCCGGCTACCGTCAACTGCTCATGAAACGCCGGAATACCTTGGGCTTCTCGCTCAGCAACGCCAGCAGGCACCCGTCCCTGCAAATCGCCGTTCATGTCGTAAACGACGACCCCCAGGCTCTCCGCACCCGAGGCCTCCTGCATGTCCTGGCGACCGTTGGCCAAGGCCTGGCTGGCCCAAGGATCGACCAACTCGATGTCGGCCCGCAAGCCCAGCCCAGCCACCGCTGTCTGGATCAGATCGTGCGCGCGAAACGCAGTGACCACAAACCCCTCCAGGGCCGCTTCGCGTTCGATGGGGTTTTCCGGCACGCCACCGCCTCGGTACAGCGGCATGTACAACGCGAAGCTGAAACCCACCTCGGCCACTTGGTACAGCCGCAATGGTGCCGTCAGCGCCGCATGACCCGACAACGCGGCCAGCTGCATCGCAGCCAACCGGTCGGGTGACGACGACAACCCCAGCCCTAGCACATCGCGGTTGCGCTCCAACGGCTCGGTCAGGTCAACCACAAAATGATCGAACGACGGGGTGCCCGACGGTGGCCGCAGGTAATGCAAACGGTGGTCGGGGTCCTCCGCCCGACGCTGTGCCAACCAGTCGCCCAGCGTCTCGGCGGGCACGCGCCGCACATGGTTGATCGCGTACAGGTAGGGGAACTTGCCCGGCAGATCGACCGCGCCCACAAAAGCCCGGTACTCCTCGGCCGACACCTGCTGGCTCGCGGCGTACAAACCACGGGCCGATTGCAGCAGCGTCACCTGCCGCTCCAGCTCGCCCTACAGCGCGAACTTGAACTGGCGCGCCTGGCGGTGCAACTCGGCTTGGACCTGGGCCAACTGGTCGACATGCAGGCGGTGCGCCATCCAGGCGGTGAGCGTCAAACCGAGGGTCAGCACCACCGCCGGCCACCAGAACCACCGCCAACGGGCACAAACGTCTCGGGCTGCGCGCAAGAATCGCACGGTCACACCCGCTGTACCGTCACCGCAACACGCGAGCCAACTCACTGGCCAAGGCGCCAGCCTCCAGCGGCTTGGGCACAAAACCATCGGCCCCAGCGGCCAGCAAATTCATGCGATCGCTGGGCAAGTCGTGGGCAGTCACCATGATCACTGCCGTTTTGGGGCGCCCTCGCTGTTCCAGCTCACGCAGGTTGCGCAGCACCTCCAAGCCGTCCATCTCGGGCATGGTCACGTCCAACAACACCACGTCAAACCGCTGCGCATCCAAGGCCTTCAGCGCCTTCACCCCGTCGGTCACCAACGCACCGGTGTGTCCCATGTCGCGCAAAATGCGGGTGGCCAACCGCAAGTTGACCGCGTTGTCGTCCGCCACGAGAATATGCAACGGCTTGGCTTGAAGGTTCGACATGCTCATGCCCAGATTATGGGCCCACGCTGCGCGTGAAATGAACTTTCGGTAGGCCGCGCCCTCTGAAACGATAGGCGCTGTGTTGGCGCCCATTTCCATTCGCCTTGGCTGGTGTTCTGTTGCCCATGAATTTGCCCCGTCGCTCCCTCCTGCTCGCTGGCGCTGGCCTGCCCTTGGCCCTGGCGGTGGGTTGCGCGCCCGCTGAAAAGGCGCCTTCGACCCAATTCGTGCTGCTCGACGGCAGCCGCCTGACCACCGCCGACCTGCAAGGCAAAGTCACGCTGGTCAATTTCTGGGCCACCACCTGCGTGTCCTGCGTCAAAGAAATGCCGGCACTGGTCAACACGTACAACAAGTACCACCAGCAAGGCTTCGAAACGGTGGCCGTGGCCATGAGTTACGACCCCCCCGAATGGGTCGTCAATTTTGCCAACACCCGCCGGCTGCCCTTCAAAGTGGCGCTGGACAACACGGGTGACATCGCGCGTGACTGGGGCGACGTCAAACTGACGCCCACCACCTACCTGGTGAACAAGCAAGGCCAGATCGTCAAACGTTATGTGGGCGAGCCCGATTTCGCTGCCCTGCACCAATTACTGGAAAAACTGCTGGCAGAGGGCTGACGCGGCGCGGGCCCGCTTGCGGCCTTAACCTTCAGTTGCGATAGGCATCGTGGCACGCCTTGCAGCTGGCGGCGGTTTCACCAAACGCCCGCTTCAGGTTGTCCAGGTTGCCCGTTTTGGCGGCCGCGTCCAAGGCCACGGTCGAGGCCATCAAACGGTCCGCAGCGGCCTTGACCTTGTCCATCTCGCGCCACACCTCGGGCTTGGCTTTGCTGGTCAGCCGCTCCGTTTCGGGCGTGAAACCCTCCCAAGGCAATTTGCTCATCGTCAGCACAACGGCCGCATTCTCTTGCGCCACGGCGGCGTCAAACGGAACCCGCCCATTTGCCATGGCACCGATGCGGGCGAAGTGGTTGCTCATCACCGTCAGTGCGCTCTGACGGTACTTGACCGCGTCTTCTGCGCGCTGAAACTGCGCCTGCGCCATGCCCGTCGTCATGGCCAACACCGCTGCCACACATGCACATTGAACTTTCATGGACACCGCCTTTTCAAAATGGGACTGCACCAAAGGTGCGGACTGGCTGCCCGCCCCGCTGATGGTGTATGGTTTTATCATTAAAGTTCCCACCCCCGGGGAGCCACACGGGCACACGGCCCGAAGGGAGTCCAACCATGCGCTCACTCAAAGTCTGGGATCTGCCCACCCGCCTGTTCCATTGGGTGTTGGTGCTGGCCGTGCTGGGGCTGGTCATCAGCGGCAGCGTCGGCGGCTCCTGGATGACGTGGCACCTGCGGCTGGGCTATTTGGTGCTGGGCTTGTTGCTGTTCCGGCTCGCCTGGGGACTCCTGGGCGGCCATTGGTCCCGCTTCAGCGCCTTCATGTACAGCCCTGCATCCACCTGGGCTTACTTGCGCGGCCAAGGCCACCCCGCACACCAAGTTGGCCACAACCCATTGGGCGCCCTTTCGGTGTTCGCGATGCTGCTGGTGCTGACGTTCCAAGTCGGCTCCGGCCTGTTCAGCGACGACGAAATCGCTTTTTTCGGTCCGTTTTCTGCCATGGTCAGCGCGGAAGCCGCCCAACTCGCCACCCGTTACCACACACAAGTCGGCAAATGGCTTTTGTTGGGATTGGTGTTGCTGCATGTCGCTGCGGTGGCTTATCACCAACTGGTCAAACGCGAAGCACTGCTCAGTGCCATGTGGCATGGCTGCAAACAGGTTCAAGATCCTTCCAGCCTGTTGCCCGCCTCGTTGGACACCCCGCGCCACCGCTGTTGGGCCTTGCTCGTGGCCACCGCTTGCGGCGGGCTGGCGTGGTGGATCGTCTCACTGGGCCAGCTTTGAGGGTGGAATTGTGTATATTGAGGCCATGACTGAGCTCCGTTCGGCGCCCCAAGAGCCCCCTCAAGCGCCCGATATCCGCATTGAAGTGGTGACCCAGCCACCCCAACTGGAATGGGTCCGAACGCTGTTTCTGGAGTATCAACAAGACATCGACGTGGACCTGTGCTTTCAGGGCTTTGCCGACGAACTGGCACGCTTGCCCGGTGACTATCAAGCCCCTTATGGGGTGCTGCTGCTGGCCTTCATCGATGGCCAGCCCGCAGGCTGTTGTGCGCTGCGGCCTCTGCTCGACAGCGACCACACTAACGCCTGCGAAATGAAACGCCTGTTTGTGCGGCGCGCGTTTCGGGGTTTTGGCTTGGGGCGGCTGCTGGTGGATGACACCTTATTGCACGCCCGCCAAGCCGGCTACGACCGCATGCTGCTCGACACCTTGAGCGACATGGAGGCCGCGCGCGCCCTGTATGCGGAAGTCGGCTTCGAGGAAATCGCCCCCTATTACCACAACCCGCTGCCGGGCGCGCACTACCTCAAGGTCGAGCTTTGATCAGCCCTGCTGCGCCTGAGCCAGCAAGGTGGCCGCGTCGCTGACCTCGAACTGGCCAGGGCCTTCCACGTTCAGGGTCTTGACCACGCCATCTTTCACCAGCATGGAGTAGCGGTTGCTGCGCAAACCCAAACCCCGTGCGGTCAGGTCCAGCGTCAACCCGGTGGCTTGAGCGAACTCGGCGCTGCC
>CAZGDZ010000148.1:0-5953 GCA_964524855.1 uncultured Macromonas sp. | reverse complement strand
ACGACCTGCTGGACCAGCGCGACCAGCTGGTGGCCGAACTGAACAAGATCGTGCAAGTGAACACACTGGAAGCCGATGACCGGTCGTTGACCGTGTTCGTGGGGGGGAGTGTGCCCATCGTGCTGGCCAACCGATCGACGCCGCTGGTGGGTTCCGAGTCGGTCAGTGCGCAAGGCCGCTACACGATCGGCTTCGGCAAGGCCGATGCCATTGTGAACGATGACCTGATCTCCGGGGGCTTGCTCAAAGGTGTGCTGACCTTCTACAACGATGATGTGGCCGATGTGTCCAACCAGCTCGGGCGCTTGGCCTTGTCCACCATGGAGCTGATGAACCGTCAGCACCGCCAGGGTTTGGACCTCAACGGTCAGCAGGGGCTGAATTTTTTCCGGCCGCTGGACACGGGGTATTACGCTGCGGCCCTCACCACCATTTCCGGCGCCGCACCCGCCGGGTTGACTTGGGGCATCAGCCCGGATGCTGATGCGCCGGCGAGCTTCAAGGCGTCTGATTACCGGTTGAGCTTTGCGGCAGGCGGCGGCGGAACCGTGACGCGGCTGAGCGACGGCGAGACATTCAATTTCGCAAGCACCGATACCGAAATCACCGTCGATGGGTTGCGGATTTCGGGTTTGGCGGCGACGCCATCGAGTGCCGAGGTGGTGTTGCGCCCTTTTACGTCGGCCGCTGCCAACTTGAAAGTGAATCTCACGTCACCCTCGCAACTCGCCATGGCCAGCCCGGTGGTGGTCGAAGCAGGGACAGGCAACTCGGGCAACTTGCAGGTGGAGTCGCTGTATCGGCCGGCTGGCGCGACGCCACCCACCGCTTGGACAGACTCGGTCATTACGTTTGAAGCGGGTGGGTACCGGGTCACAACGAATACATCGACTCCGTCATCCACTACATCCCCCCTTTTTCAGTTCACCTCTGGCCAGCCGATCGAGGTCGATGGTTTTCAACTCACCCTGCGCGGTTCTCCAGCCATTGGCGATACGTTCACCGTCAGCGACGCCACCGGCCTGGACATGCGCCAGAATGCCGGCAACGGCCAGGCCTTGCTCGCGTTGCGCGACCTCGACGCGCTGGACGGCTATTCGCTGTCAGACGGGTACATTCCCGTTTTTTCCGCCGTATCCTCCAGCATTCAGGTCGCCAAGTCCGACGCCGAGTTCGCGGTGCGCATTGCCGACCAGGCCGAAGCGTCGCGCGCCAACCAGTCTGGCGTTAACCTCGACGAGGAAGCCGCCCGCTTGTTGCAGTACCAACAGTCGTACCAGGCGGCCGCCAAATACCTGCAAAGCATCCAGTCCCTGTTCGACACACTGCTGTCGACCTTCCGCTAAGGAGCTGCGGCCATGAGTTACTTTCGCGTCAGCACCGCCAACAGTTACGATGCGACCATCAACCGCATCAACCAGCGCACCGCCGAGTTGACATCGACCCAGGAAAAACTGTCGGCGGGCAAGCGCGTGCTCAAAGCCAGCGACGACCCGGTGGCGGCCACCCTGGCCGAGCGCGAAAGCAACCGACTCATGCGCACCGAGGCCGATCTGCGCGCGTTGGAGCGCTCTCGCTCCAGCTTGCAGCAAGCCGAAAGCACGGTGGGGCAGATGGGCGAGGTGCTGGCGCGATTCAAAGAATTGCTGGTGCAAGGCGGTAACGCCAGCCTGTCGGCCAGCGACCGGCGCAGCATTGCCCAGGAAATGCGTGGCCTGCGCGACCAGTTGTTGAACCTGGCCAACACCCAGGACACCGAAGGCAATGCCCTGTTGGGGGGCTTGGGCACGCTCAACAGCAGCGGCAAGCCCTTCGCCGACGTGTTCCCCACCGGTGTGCAGTACCAAGCGATTGAGGGTCAGTACGCCGCCACGGAAACCGGGTTGCCGAACCGGGTCGATGGCGGTTTTGCGTTGACCCGACTGAGCTCTGGAGACGGGTACTTTCAGATCAATCAGCAACTGGGCAACGTGCTGGTGCAGGGCATCGCCATCACCGATTCGAGCTTGAGTGAATTGCAGGCGGCGGGATTTTTTGCGGAGCCTCCGTCCAACGTGAACTTCAGGGTAGAGGTTAACTGGGATGGGACCAACGCCGAGTTGCAGGTGTTTCGCTCGGACGGCGCCCCCAGCGACCCGCCGTTTCAGACCGTGCCTTTGGGTACTGTGAGTCCGGGACAAACCATCAATCTCCAGCAGGCACTGGGCGCGTCCACCATTGCCATTGGAGCGGATGCCACCGCGACCGACTACGGCTTCCAGCTCAACCTGCAAGGCACCGTGACCGTGCCCGCCGGGGCCACGGTTCCTGCCAAGCTGGCCGAGCTTGAAATCACAGCCAGCCAGCCCACCAACCTGTTTGCGTCGCTGCAGCTGGCCATCGATACTTTGGAGCAGCCAGGCATCAACTCCACCGCGCTGACCCAATCCCTGGGGCGGGTGCACCAGGAGATGCAAACCGGCCAGGACCGGCTGTTGTTGGTGCGCGGGCGATTGGGCGAGCTGCTTTTGCGAGCTGACAGCATCGAGGGGCTGTTGCAGGACCGTTCAGTGGCGGGTCAGCAAGAGTTGTCCAACCTGACCGACCTGGACATGGTCAAAGGCATTTCGGAATTTCAGACGCAGCAACTGGGCTTGCAGGCCGCCTTGCAGTCGTACGCGCAGGTGCAAAGGTTGTCGCTATTCCAGTACATTGCATGATGTATGTCCCTGAACCTGCTCGAGCACGTCGCGCTGGCGTACCAGCCCATTTGGGGTGTGAACCGCCAGCTCACGGGGGTGCGCTTGCGCCTGCACGCGTTGAATCCCGACGCGGTCGATGCCGGGCACCTGCTGGCGCTGTTGGGCGACGCCTGGAGTGAGCAGTCGCCCACGCTGGTGCTGTCTTTCGCGCAAACCGCCCTGTTGAAGCAGGCGCTGGTTACCGCGCCGTTGGGCGGTGTCTGGCTGGAGCTGCCCGATGACGGCGACGACGAGTCACCCGGCATGGTGTCTGCCTTGGCCCAGGCTCACGCGCGTGGCCACCGGTTGGTGCAAGAAGCCCCTTTGCGCCATGCGCGTGCGTGGCCAGCCACTGGGCCCGGGCAGCACCGGTATTTGTTGCATTTGTGGCCGGAAGATGTGCAGCGCACCCAGGCCGCCGCGGCGGCGGGCGGCACGAGCCCGTTGCTGAGTGGGCAACTGTACCGTGACCTGGGGCGGCGCCAATTGGCCGCCCATGCGCTGGACCAAGTCCACGCCTGGGGCGTGTGTGGCTGGCCGGTGGACGATGTGTTGGCCCAACACCGTCAATACGGTGTGCCGGTGGACAAGCGCACCCTGGTCCGGGTTCAGCAGGCGCTGATGAAGGAAAGCGCAATGGACCAGGTGGAGGCGCTGATCCATCAGGACGCCGTGCTGACCTACCGCGTCCTGCGTCTGGTCAACTCCCCCGTGTTCGGCGCCAGTCGCGAAGTCACCACCGTGCGCCAGGCGCTGATGCTCTTGGGCCAACGCCGCCTGCGCGATTGGCTGCTGGAACTGATGCCAGGAGCCTCCGCAGATCTGGACCTATTGCCCGTGCGGTTGGGGTTGGTGTTGCGTGCCCAGGTGATGGAAAACCTGATGGATGCGGGCGTTCAGCACGACCTGGCCACCGAAATCTATGTGACCGGGCTGTTCTCGGGGCTGGATCGATTGATGCAGGAACCCTTGTCCACCGCCTTGCGGCGCGTACCGGTTTCTGAGCCTATGGTGCAAGCCTTGCTGGCGCAGTCTGGCCCCTATTTCGTGTATCACGAGATTGCGCGGCGGATGGAGTCTTTCGAGGCGATGGCGTCGTTGGCGACGTTTTGTCAGAACGCCGGTTTTGCACTCGACAGCGTCAACCGCGCCTTGTTGCGCACTTTGGCGCAGTGGCGCAATCAGCTCTGAGCCCGATCCGCTGGCGCTGACACGGTTTCATCACATGGGCCGGGTAAGGTCGGCGCCGATGGGGTCGTGATCATCCCCAGGGCAAGGCGTGAGCGGTGCAACCTTCAGATTTTTCAGCCCGTTTCCGGGCGACCTTGAACGATTGGGCCTCGGCGGATGGAGCGGTGACGGTTCGACTGTCTTTGGAGCAGTTGCTGCACATGCACGGTCATGCGTCGGGCCACGCGCTGTTGTTGCTGATGGCGCTGTTGTCCATGGTGCCGGTGGCCGGCGCCGGTAACATCATGGGCTTCGGCATGCTGGCACTGGCCTGGAACGTCTGTTCGCTGGGGAGTGGTGTGCGTCTGCCTGCCCGCCTACGGACCCTGACCTTGCCTCCACGTTGGAGCCATCGCACAGTGAGGGCGTTGGCGTGGATTTACGGCACCGCTGACCGGCACTTTCGCCCACGTTGGCCCTTGTGTCTGCACCGGCGGACCCGCTACTGGTGGAGCGCCTGGATCGCACTCATGGTGCTGATCATTTTTTTGCCCATTCCCTTGGGCAATGTGCTGCCCAGCCTGTGTGTGATGTTCATCAGCCTGGGGTGGATGTTCCGTGATGGCCTGGCGCTGGCCCTGTCCATGCTCTGGGGTGTCACGGCTGTGGCCTACACCGCTGCTGTCGGCGGTGGCGTGTGGCTGATGGTGGCAAAGGCCTGGGGAGCCTGAGAGCGGTTAGGGGCCGCCATTCATACGGCCGCACTCGCAGTAGACAGTTCCAGTGGCAGGTTGTCGTCTACCATCACTCGGTTGCGTCCGGCCTGTTTGGCACGGTACATTGCCTGGTCGGCCCGGTGGATGGCGATTTCCAGGTCGTCACCCACGCCAAAATGGGCGACACCAATGCTCACGGTCAGTGGGATCTGCCCGGTGCTGGTGGTCAACGGGTTTGCGGCCACGGCCTGTCGCAGCCGTTCGGCCACATCGTGGGCGTCGCGCAGCGGGGTGTTGGGCAAAAAGGCGCCGAACTCCTCTCCGCCCAGCCGTCCTAGCACGTCTTCCTTGCGCAGTGTGCGCTGGGCCACCTCCACAAAATGTTGCAGTGCCAGGTCCCCAAAGCGGTGGCCGTGCTGGTCGTTCACCGCTTTGAAATGGTCAATGTCCATCACCAGCAGCGGCACCACCGCTTGGCGCCGTCGCGCCAGGCTGGCCGCCTTGTCCAGCAGCGTCATGAAAGAGCGGCGGTTGAACACATCGGTCAGCGAATCTTTCTGCGCCAGCGCGCGCAGCTCGGCATTCAAATGCTCGTTCACCAGCATCAGCACGGTGAACGAAATGGTCAGCAAAGCCACCATGCTTTCCACCACCACCCAGTGCGCAGCATCCAGCATGACCTGGTACTCGACGGCCAGCCGCATTTGCCCAATGAACAGCAATGGGCGCAGCACCATGAACAGTCCGTGCAGGCCGCAAGCCCAGGCGAACAAATGGCGTACCGGAAACTGGTGCCGTGGGCTGCGGCTCATCAGCCAGCCGGCGTACAGGTAGATGGCCCCGCCCACCCCGCTGAACAGCCCGAACCGCAACTGCCGTGGTGGCTCCAGCCCCTCAAACATCAGCGCCGCCGCCGTCAGGCACAGGGCGAGCACCAGTAACCGCCGGGCAGACCAGACCGGTAAGCCCAGGTACAAGCGGGCGCCGGCCAAGCAGAAGCCCGCCGTGCCCAAGGTGAACAGCACCATGCCCATGTTCCCCAGCAAAGCAGGCAGCTCGGGGCGGTACAGGTAATTGAGGATGGCGAAGGTGGCGCAGACGAAGGACAGTGCCCACGCCCACAACCCGGGCACCCGCCGGTTGAACAGCCACACCGCCGCCAGCAGCGTGGCGATGCACCCGCTCATGATGAGGCTGGCGACAAGCAAAGTCCAACTGTGCATGAAGGGCGAGGGCTGCCGGAGAAGCCTGTCATGTTACCCGGGAACCACACGTTTGCGTGATCACAGGTGCCATCCGGGGTTCAAAAACAAAAAAGACTTGGCTGCTTACGCTGCCAAGTCTTTC
>CAZGDZ010000147.1:0-5992 GCA_964524855.1 uncultured Macromonas sp. | reverse complement strand
CGGGTTGCGCACCGATGGGCAAGGCTTTTTCCAGCGGTTGCAGCAGTTCCGTCAGCGAGGCCGCCAGCAGTTGCTTGACGCTGGCGGGTTCGGTGGCTTTGCTGGCTTTGACGCGGGCTTTGAGGTCGTCGAGCAGAAAGGCAGTGGCCTGGGTGCCGGTGTCGGCCATCAGCAGGGCGGCTTCCAGTTCTTCGTACAGCTCGTCGTCAATGCGGGTGCCGGTGAAAACCGTGGTCAGACTGGTGCCGGTTTTCTTGAGGCCTGCACTGAGGCGACTGAGCCAGCTCTTGCGCTCGGGGGTGGGGGCTGGGGCAGCTAACACCTCAGGTTGAAGCGCCGGACCAACGGCCGCAGGCACAGCAACCGGAGCAGGCGCAGGTGTCGGCGCTGGTGCGGGTTCAGTAAGCGCCGCTTCGGCGGGTGGCGCCACTGGCGCGAGCGCGCTGTGCGAAGCCGGCGCCAATGCAACCGGAGGCGCCTCGGCCGATTTGGGCTCCGAGGAGAAGAATTTTTTCTTGAGGTAACTGAACATTTGGTGTGTTTCTGGAATCATCGCATTCTATGAAACCCACAAGACCCCGATGGCTCGCCGCGCTTTGGCGGGTGTTTGGCCTGTATTGTCTGTGCCTGGCACTGCCCGCATTGGCCCAGCCGAGCGTGTTCACCCTCTCCAACGGCATGACCCTGATCGTGCAGCCCGACCGGCGTGCACCCACGGCGGTACACATGGTGTGGGTCCGCGTCGGTTCTATCGATGAAACCGACGGCACCTCCGGGGTGGCGCACGTGCTGGAGCACATGCTGTTCAAGGGCACTCCCCGCTTGGCCGAAGGTGAGTTTTCGCGCCGCGTGGCTGCCGCTGGCGGGCGCGACAACGCCTTCACCAGCCGCGATGTCACGGCGTACCACCAGCAGGTGCCGGCCCATCAACTGGAAGCCATGATGGCGCTGGAGGCGGACCGCTTTGCCCATAACCAGTGGCCTGACGACGCGTTTGTGCGCGAAATGTCTGTGGTGATGGAGGAGCGCCGCCAGCGGGTGGAGGAATCACCTCAAGCCCGACTGTTCGAGTTGTTCAATGCCACCGCGTTCACAGCCCACCCGTACCGGCGGCCCATCATCGGCTGGATGAGCGATTTGCAGTCGCTCACGCCCGATGACGTGCGGCAGTTTTACCGCCGCTGGTACGTGCCCGCCAACGCAGCCGTGGTGGTGGTGGGTGATGTGGATGTGGAGCAGGTGCGCGACATGGCCGAGCGGCACTACGGCCGCATTTCGGCCGCGTCCGTGCCGGCGCGCAAACCACAATTGGAGCCGCCGCAGGTGGGGGTGCGCCGCGTGACCTTGCGTGGCCGCACGCAGCAGCCCTTGCTGTTGATGGGCTACAAAGCCCCTGCGCTGGCCGACCCGGAGGCCACCGACGCCGCCAGCCGCGATGCACTGGCACTGACCTTGTTGGCTGCCGTGCTCGATGGCCACAGCGCTGCGCGTCTGGAGCGGTCGCTGGTGCAGGGTGGGCTGGGCGGGGAGCGCTTGGCCGATCAGGTTGGAGCCTCTTTCGGTCTGTCAGGCCGCGGGCCGCCACTGTTCATGCTCAGCGGTGCGCCGGTGGCGGGTGTGTCGCCTGAACGCCTGGAGGCTGCCTTGAAAGCCGAAGTGGCGCGCATCGCACGTGATGGCCTGTCGCCAGCCGAACTGGAACGGGTGAAAAACCAGTGGTCTGCCAGCGAGGTGTTCAAACGCGATTCGATGTTCGCCCAAGCCCGCGAGCTGGGCAGCCATTGGGTGCAGGGCTGGTCGCCCACCGCGTCCGACCGCATCTTGCAACGCTTGCGGGCCGTCACGGCCGAAGAGGTGCAGTCGGTGGCGCGCCGTTATTTTTCCGACGATCAATTGACCGTGAGCCTGCTGTTGCCGGAGCAACAACCGTGAATTTTCCTGTTCTCTCTGCTGCGCGCTGCTGGCGCGCGTTGGTGTCGGTGGCCGCGCTGGTGGGCACCCTGTCGGCCCACGCGGCGTTGCCCATCGACCATTGGGTGCGGCCCGACGGCGCGCGTGTGTACTTGGTGCGCACCGATGCCTTGCCCATGCTGGATGTGCAAATCGACATCGATGCGGGCAGCCGCCGCGACCCGGCGCCGCTAGCCGGGCTGGCGCAGGTCACGGCTGCGATGTTGGGCAAGGGGAGTGGTCCGGTCTCGGATCGTCCGGGTTTGGACGAGAACGCAGTGGTCGAGGGTTGGGCTGATCTGGGGGCGCAGTTCAACGTGCAGGTGGGCAGCGATCGGATGAGCTTCCAGTTACGCACGCTGGTCGAGCCGCATTTGCTGTCTGCTGCGGTGGCCTTGGCCAGCCAGCAATTGGCTGCGCCCACGTTTCCCGAATCGGTGTGGGTGCGCGAGCGGCAGCGCCTGACGGCCGCCTGGCGAGAGGCTCAAACCCGCCCCGACACATTGGCCGCGCGTCGCTTCGCCCAGGCGGTGTACGGCGCTCACCCATATGGGCAGGAAGCCCGCCCAGAGACTTGGGCCGCCATCCAAACCGAGACCATGCGTGATTTTTACCGCCGCCATGCGCAGGTGTGTGGCGCCCGCGTGACCTTGGTGGGGCAGGTAGATCGCGCGGCTGCCGATCGTTTGGTGGAGCGTTTGCTGGCGGGTTGGCGACCCCATGGTTGTGCCGCGTTGCCCGCCTTGCCTGAAGTAGCCGAAACGGGGTCGGTTGACCTGCGTTTGCCCTTCGATGCGGCCCAGGCCCAGGTGTTGATGGGGCAGCGAGGCATGGCCCGCACCGCCCCGGATTTTCTGGCCCTGACCGTGGGCAATCACATCTTGGGTGGCGGTGGGTTCACTTCCCGCCTGATGCAGGAGCTGCGGGAGAAGCGCGGGCTGACCTACGGCGTGTACAGCTATTTCTCACCCGGCCGCCATGCGGGCGCCTTCACCGCCAGCGTGCAGACGCGCCCTGACCAAGCGCGCGAGGCCGTCGAACTGCTTCGCAGGGAGTTGCGCCGCTTCGTCACCGAAGGCCCGACCGAGCAGGAACTGGCCGACGCCAAAGCCGCGCTGGTCAACGGTTTTGCCTTGCGTCTGGACAGCAACCGCAAGTTGCTTGACAACGTGGCCGCCTTGGCCTGGAACGATTTGCCGTTGGACTATCTGGACCGCTGGACCGAGCTGGTGGCGGCGATCGGGCGCGAGCAGGTGGCACAGGCCATGGCGCGTGTGTTGCATCCGGACCACTGGGTGACCGTGGTGGTGGGAGGTGCGCCTTGAGGCCCCGCAACGCCCCGTCTTCGCCGCCCCGCTCGGCGGGCGAGGTTCGCATCATCGGCGGGCAGTGGAAGCGCAGCAAGTTGGCCGTCCCGGTCAGCCCCGGGTTGCGTCCTACCCCCGACCGCGTGCGGGAAACCGTGTTCAATTGGCTGGGCCAAGACCTGACTGGCTGGCGCTGTGTCGATGCCTTCGCGGGTAGTGGTGCGCTGGGTTTCGAGGCTGCGTCCCGGGGGGCGAAGGAGGTGTGCCTGATCGAAGCCGACACCGGCTTGGCGCGCGGCTTGCGCGCGAATGCTGAGCGCCTTCAGGCTGAGCAGGTGCGGGTGCTGACCGGCGATGCACTGGCCCACATGGCGCGGCTTGAGCCCGGCGCGTGGGACGTGGTGTTCCTGGACCCGCCCTTTGACGTGGCGTCGCTGTTCGAGCGCGCCATTGCCCAAGCGAGCCAGTTGCTCGCGCCCACCGGTTACCTGTACCTCGAAGCGCCAACCCCCTGGACTGAAGCGATGCTCGCGCCCTGGGGCTGGGTGGTTCGTCGCCAGGGCAAGGCGGGCATGGTGCATTACCATTTGCTGGAGCGGGCGGGGCCCAGCGGCGATAATCTTGCCCCATGACCGACACCGTTTCGCCCCGCCGCATCGCTGTTTACAGCGGCACCTTCGACCCCATCACCTTGGGGCATGAGGATGTGATCCGCCGGGCAGCCGGTTTGTTCGATGAATTGATCGTGGCCGTCGCGGTGGCCCACCACAAAACCACCCGTTTCACGCTCGATCAGCGCATGGCCATGGTGGCGCAAAGCATGCAGACCTGCCCCACGGTGCGGGTGCTGCCGTTCGAAGGTCTGATCATGGATTTCTGCCGCGAACACGGGGCCTGCGCCGTGGTGCGCGGCATTCGCAACGTGGCCGATTTCGACTACGAAGCCCAGATGGCTGCCATGAACCGCAAGCTGTTGCCCACGGTGGAAACGGTGTTTTTGCTGCCGCAAGCCCAGCTTCAGTGCATTTCCAGTACGCTGGTGCGAGAAATCGCCAAACTGGGTGGCGATGTGACCGAGATGGTCAGTCCGGTCGTGGCCCAGCAGTTGCGCTTGGTCACCGGTCCGGCGTCACGTTGACGGAGTTTCGCCATGGCCTTGATCATCACCGATGAATGCATCAACTGCGATGTGTGCGAACCCGAATGCCCCAACCAAGCCATTTCGATGGGGCCGGAGTACTATCTGATCGACCCTGCCCGCTGCACCGAGTGTGTTGGGCATTTTGACGAACCGCAGTGTGTGCAGGTCTGCCCGGTCGAGTGCATCCCGCTCGACCCCGCTCATGAGGAAAACCGCGAAACGCTCTGGCAGAAATACCAGCGCCTGCAGGCCGCCGCCAAAGCGTGATGCTGGCGTGGTGGGTCAAGCAGACTCGGCCGGTGCTTCTGCGGTAGGCTTCGGGGGTTTGGGGCGGGGTGGTTTGGTGGTGTGAATTGTGGCCGTGGCCTTGTCCATGCGACCGGCCAGCAGGTCGGGCAGCGCCTTCAGGGCGCGGTCCAAGCCGGATTGCAACGCGTCACGCTGGTCAGGCGCGGGTTTTTTCAGCACCCAGTTGGCCACTTCGGCTTTGTGACCCGGATGGCCGATGCCGATGCGCAGGCGCCAGTAGTCGGGGCTGCCCAGCTGGGCGTGGATGTCACGCAGCCCATTGTGACCCGCGTGCCCGCCACCTTTTTTCAGCTTCATCTCGCCGGGCGCCAAATCCAGCTCGTCGTGCGCCACCAAGATTTCATCTGGGTTGATTTTGAAGAAGCGGGCCAGGGCTGCTACCGATTGCCCTGACCGGTTCATGAAGGTCATGGGCTCCAGCAGCCACAGGGGGCGCCCCTCGTGGGTGACCCGCGCCATCACGCCGAAGTAACTGCGCTCGGGTTGCAGGGTGGTTTTTAGTTCGCGTGCCACCGCATCCACCCACCAGAAACCGGCGTTGTGGCGAGTGTCTTCGTATTCCGGGCCCGGGTTGCCCAGGCCGACCAGCAGTTTGATCATCGTTGTAGCTTAGCGCAGTCATGAAAAAGGCCCGCAGAGCGGGCCTTGATGGCAGTGGCAAACTTGCCGGAAGAAGATTACTTCTTCTTCTTGCCCTTCTTGTCGTCGGCAGCGGCCACGGGAGCGGCGATCACTTCTTCCACCGGCTCCACCAGCGTGGCGATGGTGGGGTTCGGCTTGCCGTGCGTGACCAGCTTGATGCCAGCGGGCAGCACCAGGTCGTTGGCGTGGATGGACTGGCCCTTGGTGGCCTGGCTCAGGTCAACTTCGATGAACTGGGGCAGTTGGACAGCCAAGCACTCGATTTCAACTTCGGTCACCACGTGGTTGACCAAGCACTTGTCCTGCTTGACGGCCGGCGAGCTGTCAGCATTGATGAAGTGCAGCGGCACTTTCTTGTGCAGACGGGTCTTGTCGTCCACGCGCTGGAAGTCCACGTGCAGGACTTGCGGCTTGAAGGGGTGGTATTGCACCGCGCGCAGCAGCACTTTTTCCACTTGGCCGTTCAGTTCCATGTCCAGCACGGCGGCGTGGAAGGACTCTTTCTGCAGCGCGTGGTACAGCGCGTTGTGATCGATTTCGATCGTGGCGGGGGTGGCGTTGCCACCGAAAACGATGCCGGGGGTACGGCCGGTGTTGCGCAGGCGGCGGCTCGCACCCGTGCCCTGCTTGGCGCGCTCAAAAG
>CAZGDZ010000146.1:4893-6008 GCA_964524855.1 uncultured Macromonas sp. | reverse complement strand
CCCCGCCGCATGGAAGCTGGGGTGCATCATGGTCCAGCCCGGGAAGCCGCCGCGCAGCTCGCCCCGGGCGCGGATGCGGGCGCCCACGCTCAACGTCTTTTGGTGGCTGGGGTAGAAACTGAAAAAGCGCAGGGTGCAGGTGTCGCTGCCGTCGTTGAGCGTGACCAGCAACTGGCGGCGCGGACGCAAGGTGATTTCGGCACCGGTGACGACGCCTTCGATTTGCGCCGCTTCGCCTTCGCGCGCGTCGGCCAGGCGGGTGATGCGGGTTTCGTCCTCATACCGCAGGGGCAGGTGCAGCGCAAGATCGATCGGCCGCACCAAGCCGAGCTTGCGCAAGGCCTTTTGCGGCGCGGACAAAGGCTTTTTGCCAGCCGCCACCGCAGCGGACGGCGGCGTGGGCGGAGCGGTCACAGGCATGGCGGCATTGTGCCGCAGCCGCACCGCCCCTTCGCTTCAAGCCGCCAAGGCGCGCATCTCGGCGATCAGGTCCGATTTACCCTCGAACCCGATGCCTGGCAAGGCCGGGAGTTGAACGTATCCATCCACGACTTTTACACCGTCAGGGAAGCCGCCATAGGGTTGGAACAGGTCGGGGTAGCTCTCGTTGCCGCCCAGGCCCAGTCCGGCTGCAATGGCCAGCGACATCTGGTGCCCGCCGTGCGGGATGCAGCGGCTGGGTGACCAGCCATGGTCTTTCAGCATGTCCAGCGTGCGCAGGTACTCCACCAAGCCGTAGCTCAGCGCGCAGTCGAACTGCAGCCAGTCGCGGTCCTTGTGCATGCCGCCGTGGCGAATCAGGTTGCGCGCGTCCTGCATGGAAAACAGGTTCTCGCCCGTGGCCATGGGGCCCTTGTAAACCTCGCCCAGCTTCGCCTGCAACTCGTAGTCCAGCGGGTCGCCGGCTTCTTCGTACCAGAACAGCGGGTACTGGGACAGCGCCTTGCCATAGTCGATGGCGGTCTTCAGGTCGTAGTTGTGGTCGTAGTAGCGGCGCGGGTTGTAGCCGCTGGCGCGCAAGGCGGCCACCTGCTCGGTGCGCAGACCGAAGATGAAAATGTGATCGAGGCCGACGTTCTCGGCCCCGCGTTGGTGTGGGAGCCTTCGCGCGGCGG
>CAZGDZ010000146.1:0-4883 GCA_964524855.1 uncultured Macromonas sp. | reverse complement strand
AAATTGTCCCAATTGAACTGCACGCGCTCCCCAGCGGTCTTCAGGTCGAAACGGCCGTTGGCGTCCACCGCCAGCTGCTGGCCGGGGCCGAGGATCTTGAGCACCGACTCGATGCGCTCGCAGTCTTCCGCCAGCGTGGCGCCACCTATCTTCATCTTGACGACGCTGTAGCCGCGTGCCAGGTAGCTCTCCATCTCCTGCTTCAGACCGTCCAGGCCCTTGCCGGGGTAGTAGTAGCCACCGGCTGCGTACACGAACACGCGCGGGTTCGGCGTGCCGTTGCCATAGCGCTCGGCCAGCAGTTGGTACAGCGGCTTGTTGGCAATCTTGGCCACCGCGTCCCACACCGCCATGTCGATGGTGCCCACCGCCACCGAGCGTTCGCCGTGGCCGCCGGGCTTCTCGTTGATCATCATGCGCGCCCAAATCTTGTGCGGATCCAGGTTTTGGCCCGTTTCATCCACGAGGCTGGCTGGATCGGCTTCGAGCACACGGGGGATGAAGCGCTCACGCATCAGCGCACCCTGGCCGTAGCGGCCGTTGGAATTGAAACCGTAACCGATGACCGGCTTGCCGTCGCGGACCACGTCGGTGACCACGGCCACCAGACTCAGGGTCATCTTGGAGAAGTCGATGTAGGCGTTGCGGATGTCGGACTTGATGGGCCGCGTGGATTCGAGGATGTTGACGATCTTCATGGTGTCTGAGGCAAGATGAATTTGAAAGAACTCAGCGTGGCAGCGAGGCCCCGCCGCAAATGGCAATGTCCTGCCCGGTGATGGCGGCGGCCGCTGGCGACAACAGGTACTGCACCAGGGCCGCGATTTCGGCTGGCTCGATATACCGGCCCAATGGGGGCACCCTGGGGGCGCTGCCCGCGCGGGCGGGGTCGCGCACCATGGCCGTGGCGGTGGCTGCTGGCGAAATGACGTTGACCGTCACGCCCTGGGCCACCACCTCGGCCGCCCAACTGCGTGCCAGGGCCACCAGCGCCGCTTTGGTGGCAGCGTACTGGCTGCGGCCCGGCATGCCCTGCGAGACCCGGCTGCCCACCAGTACCACACGCCCTTTTCCTGCGGTGGCCATCGCGGGTAGCAGCAGGTCGCACAACCGGGTGGCCGCCTGGACGTGCAAGCGCCACATCAGCTCACCCGCGTCGTGGTCCAACTGGCCCAACGGCGCCACGCGCAGCACACCAGCGGCATGCACCAGCGCATCTGCCAGCTCCAGCCCGGGCACCGCATTGGCGATGGCCGCGCCATCGCCCAAGTCGAGCGCCACAGACCGGAAGGCCGGGTGATCGACCGAGGCAGGCGCCAGGTCCAGCCCAGTGACGCGCCAGCCACTGGCCAGCAAGGACTCGACGACTGCGCGCCCAATGCCGTTGCTGCTGCCGCTGACTATGGCGTGAGGCTGCCGATCATTCGACACGGATGTTGCCCTCGGTGATGATCTTCTGGGCTCGCGCCATGTCTTCGGTCTGGAACTTGATGAAATCGGCCACACTGCCCGGGGTGAGAAGAAGACCCTGCGAAGTGAGCTTTTCGCGCATGTCGGTGGCCAGGGCCTTGTTGACTTCGGTGTTCAGGCGCTGCTGGATGTCGGCCGGCAAACCTGCCGGACCCCACAGCCCGTACCAGCTGTAGAACTCGTAACCCGGGATGGATTCAGAGACCGTTGGGACATCGGGCAAGTTGGGCACCCGCTGCGCCGATGTCACGGCCACCACCCGCAGCAGCCCTTTCTGGTGGTGCTGCAAAGACCCGAGGATCGGGTCGATGAAGCCCTGGATCTGGCCACCGATCAAGTCGGCCATGGCGGGCGCCGTCCCCCGGTAGGGGATGATCTGGTACTCCATGTTGCCGGCACGTCGCAGCAATTCCGTAGACAGATGCCCCGCCGAGCCGACGGAGCCCACGGCAAAGTTCATCTTGCCGGGGTTGGCCTTGGTGTGCGCGATCAGCGACTTGACGTCGGTGATGGGCAAATCTTTGTTGATGGCCACCGACAACGGGGCCTTGGCCACCAGAGCGACCGGCGTGAAGTCGCGCACCACGCTGTAGGGGACGGACTTCATCGTCATCGGTGCGGTGGTGAAGGTGGACGCGTTGAACAGCAAGGTGTAGCCGTCGGCCTGAGCCTTGGCCACCGCATCGCCACCGATCACGCCGTTGCCGCCCGCACGGTTTTCGACCACAAAAGGCTGCCCCATTTGATCGGACAGTTTCTGCGCCAGCATGCGCCCCACCGTGTCCAGCGTGCCGCCAGGCGGGAACGGAATCACCATCTTCACCGGGCGGGCGGGGTAGGCCTGGGCCAGCGCGGCAGCGCCGGTGGCGCCCAGAACGGTCGCAGCCAGCAGGCTGCGCAGGAATTGTTGTCTTTTCATGGGGTTGTCTCCTTCTAGTGGGTTGGTGCGAGGGGGAAAACAGTTCAGCGCTTGAGCAAGCCGGCCTGGGCCACGGCAGCGCGCAGGGCCGCCATTTCTTGCTCGTTCGGGGCTTCGGTGGGGGGGCGCACGGTGGGCGCGTCCAGCACGCCGGCCAGGTACATGCCGCCCTTCATGCGGGCGTGCGCCTCGCCGGTGGGTTCACCGCCGCCATACACGGCGTCTTTCAGCGGTGTGATCACCGCCTGGATGGCTTGGGCCTTTTTCAGGTCGCCGGCCTTGACCGCTCTCCACAGGTCGATGATGAGCTGCGGAATAAAGGTGGCAAAGCCCACCAGCGCGCCATCCACGCCTTGCACCATCGAGGCCAGCAGGTACTCGTCGTGGCAAGTCAGGATGGCCTTGCTCGCATCGGCCTCGCGGATGGCCTGGATGTCGCGGGCGTATTTGTTCATATCACGCTGGCCCACCTTGAATGCCTGCAGGTAGGGCAGCTTGGCCAGATCGGCCAACAATTGCGAGGAGTAGGAGGCGCGCGTCCAGGCAGGGTACACGTGGCAGACCAGATCGCAGTCGGGCGCAGCTTCGTGGATGGCCTCGAAGTACCGCAACGCATGACCGGGCGTGAAACCGAAACGCAGCCAATGGTGGGGCGGCATCACATCCAGCGCCACAGCGCCAGCGGCGCGGGCCGCACGGGCGTGCTCAGCGGCTTCGGCCAGACCTTCGCAGACGATGGACGAAATCACCGGCAAGCGGCCTTTGAGCTCGTCGGCCACGATGCGGGTGACTTCGGCGCGTTCGGCCGGCGTGAGCGAAAAGACTTCTCCGGTGTGACCGTTGGTCATGACCGCCACGACGCCCTCGTGGCCGGCGAGCCAGGACGCGAGTTGGCGCAGCGCGGGTTCGTCAATCCGGTGGTCTGGCGTGAACGGGCAGGAAATGGCGGGGATGATGCCGTGATAATTGGCGATGGATGGCATGGAACTTGTCTCCGAAATCCGGGTTGAACACTGGGTGCGGGTGTATGGTTCCATGGCCGGCATGGACCGTCCAATACTCGATTCGCATACAACTATTCACCACCGATGGGCCCTGTCAACCGACCGCTCGACCTGGAATGGCTGGAAGATTTTCTGGCGCTGGCCGACACCGGCAACTTCTCCCGGGCAGCGGAATCGCGCGCGATCGCCCAGCCCGCCTTCAGCCGACACATCCGCGCACTGGAGGACTGGGTGGGTGTGGACCTGGTGGACCGCAGTGCCCACCCAGCAGAATTGACGGCCGCAGGCAAACGCTTTTTGCCGCTGGTGGGCGAAATCACGGCCGCTTTGGAAGCAGCACGCATCAAGGCGCGCGCGGCCCACGACGAAGCCGCTGCCAGCTTGCGCTTCGCGGTGACTCACGTGCTGTCGCTGTACTTCTTCCCTGCTTGGCTGGGAGACGTCGAGCAGCGTGTGCGCTTCGGCCCGGTGCAAACCATGTCCGACAGCTACCAGGTCTGCGAAGACCTGATGCTGCAACGACGCGTGCAATTCGCCATCTGTTACGGTGACCCCGAACATCCCGGGCGGCTGGACGAAGGCGGTTACCCGATGGTGGAGCTGGGCCAGGACTGGCTGCTGCCAGTGTCAGCGCCCGATACCGCCCACCCGCAACGCCCGATGCACACTTTGGCCAGCGCCAACGCCGTGCCTGTGCTGGCCTACGGCGAGGCCTCGGCACTGGGGCAAATACTGCGTGCCCGACGCAAATTGGGTACCGACACGGTGCAGTACGCCACCACCCGGCAACCGGCGCAGGTGGTGTTCACCGCGCACAATGCGTCGCTGCTGCGCTCCATGGCGCTGTCTGGACGCGGCGTGGCCTGGCTGCCGCGTGTGCTGATCGACCGTGACCTGGAGCAAGGCACCCTGGTGCCCGCTGGCCCGGCTGACTGGAACGTGCCCATCGGCATTCGACTGTACCGGCAGCGCCATGAAATGGCCCCGGTGGCTGAAAGCCTCTGGCGAAGCTGTGCTGGACCTGCCGGCCAGCCTTGAAAGCAAGCGCCGCTCAATGAGGCCCATGGGCCAGCAGGTACTCCTCAAACACCCGCGCAATGGGTGACAGCTGCTTGCCACGCAAGCGCACGATGTACCAATGGGCGTGGATGGGGAAGTCGGCCACGTCGAGCAGGGCCAAGCCCTCAGTCGCAGGCTCGGCCGACACCGCGTGGCGCGACAACACCGACAACCCCATGCCCCCGGCCACGGCCTGCTTGATGGCCTCGTTGCTGCCCAACTCCAGGCGCACCTGCGGCTGGAAGCCATGGTCGGCGAAATGCCGTTCGGCTGCCATGCGGGTGCCGGAGCCGCGCTCGCGCAGGATGAAACGCTCTGCCATCAACGCCGTTAGAGGCAAAGAATGACCTTCGCTCAATGCGTGCCCCTGGGGGGCTACCACCACCAGGGGGTTGGCCATGAATTCGATCTGGTCCACGTCCAGGTCACGC
>CAZGDZ010000145.1:0-6054 GCA_964524855.1 uncultured Macromonas sp. | reverse complement strand
GATTGCCTGACAGGATGGCCGCGACATTGAGGTTGTTTGTGATCACGCGCAAACCACGGTGATTCAACAGTGCCTGGGCCACCGCCTCCGTCGTGGTGCCGATGTTGATGATCAGCGAACAGCCGTCGGGAATGGCCTGAGCGATCGCCTGCGCGATGCGGCGTTTGGCGTCGTCGTTCAGGCGCTGACGCTGCAAATAGGCAATGTTCTCGGTCGTGGACGACGGCACCCGAACGCCGCCATGGAAGCGCGACAACAGGCCGGCGCTGGACAGCAACTTGACGTCGCGACGCACGGTTTGGAGCGTGACGCCAAAGCGTTCGGCCAACGATTCGACGGTAGCCGAGCCTTGCTCGCGCACCGCTTCGAGGATGGCAAGTTGGCGGGGATTGGTGCTGGAAAGAGGTGACACGCGGCCGAGATTAGCGATCATGTTCGATTTTGAGTATTAGGGTTCCCACTAGGTTCGTTATTGTTGCTTTTCAAATAACATCGCACCCAAAGGAATGTTACCGCTACCAATTCAACATCCGGCACCCGGCTCAAAACGGGCGACGGGCGGGCGGCGCCTCCGCATGGCGTTTTCAACCACAGAAGGAGATAGTCCGATGAAATTCACCCAAATCACCGCCGCCCTGCTGCTCGCTGGCCTGAGCGCTTCGACCGCTTGGGGTCAACAAACGATGCGCTTGGCCCACGGCCTGAACGACAAACACCCCGTGCACCTGGCAATGGTCAAGTTCGCCGAACTTGCCAAGCAAAAGAGCAACGGCGAACTGGACGTCAAAGTGTTCGCCAACGGCACCCTGGGGCAAGAGCGCGAAACGCTGGAACAGGTACAGAACGGCGTGCTCGAAATGACGAAGGCGAGCGCCTCGCCGCTGGAAACTTTTGCGCCTGAATACAAAGTGTTCAACCTGCCCTTCGTGTTCCGCAACAAGGACCACTACGTCAAAGTGTTGACCGGCCCGGTCGGCGACAACATCCTGCAATCGTCCAGAAGCCGAGGCTTCATCGGCTTGGCGTTCTACGACTCCGGCTCGCGCAGTTTCTACACCAAGAAGCCGATCCAGACCCCGGACGACCTCAAAGGCATGAAGATCCGCGTTCAGCAGAGCCCCACCACGATCAAGATGATCCAGGCGCTGGGTGCGGCGCCGACCCCGATGGCGTGGGGCGAGGTGTACCCAGCGCTGCAAGCAGGCGTGGTGGATGGTGCGGAGAACAACATCACCGCCTTGACCACTGGGCGTCACGGGGAAGTGATCAAGTTCTTCTCGCTCACCGAGCACCAAATGGTGCCCGATGTGCTGGTGATCTCTGTCGCCAAGTGGGACTCCCTGAAGAAGCCGCTGCAAGACGCGTTGCGCCAGGCCGCTCAAGAATCGTTCACCTATCAGCGTCAACTGTGGGACGAAGCCGAACGCACGGAAGCGGTTGCGGCTGAAAAGCTGGGTGTCAAAACCAACACCGTCAACAAACAAGCGTTCATTGACAAGGTCAAGCCCATGATCGACGAGGAGCGCAAGAACGCCCGAGTCGCAGGTCTGCTTGACCAAATCGCCGCAGTGCGTTGATAGAAGGAACCTGGGTCATGTTGCGCCTCTTGAGGACTGCAGTCGACCGGGTGCTGGAAGCTGGCCTGGTGGCCAGCTTTTTTGTGCTCGGGACTTGCGTTGTGTGGCAAGTCATCAGCCGCTATTTTTTGGGCAATCCATCGACATTCACCGAAGAGACCTCGCGTTTTGCGGTCATCTGGTTGAGCTTGTTGGGCACGGCCTACGCCTGCGGTCGCCTGGAGCACATGGCCTATGACATGCTGGCCGAACGCCTCAAAGGCCGGGCTTTGCTGCAGCACATGCGTGCTGTAGCCCTTTTGATTCTCGTGTTCGCATCGGCCGTGTTCGTCTATGGCGGGTCTCGGTTGGTGTTGCGTGCGTTTGAATTTGGCCAACTTTCGGCCACGCTGGAAATTCCGATGGCCTGGGTCTATTTGTGCGTGCCCTTCTCCGGCCTGTGCATCGTGTTCTACGAACTGGCCATCTTGATTGCACCCGATCAGTTTCGAAGAGTCAGCGAAGTGGACGAAGCCATTAAGCACGCCCGCGAGGAAGCAAGCACATGACCGCACTCATCATTCTTTCTGTCACCTTCACTGTGCTGCTGATTTTCGGCATCCCGGTGAGCTTTTGCATCGGCACCGCCACGTTGCTGGCGCTGTTGACGGTCACCCCCACGTTCGACACCGCCCTGATCGTTTCAGCGCAACGGGTGGCCTCCAGCCTGGACAGCTTCACATTGGTGGCGATCCCTTTGTTCATCCTGGCAGGTTCCTTGATGAATTCAGGCGGCATTGCCGTGCGGTTGATCGATCTGGCGCGCGTGCTCGTGGGCTGGCTGCCGGGTTCGCTCGCACAGATTTCAGTGGTGGCCAACGCATTGTTCGGCTCGATATCGGGATCGGCTGTCGCCAGTGCGGCCAGCGTTGGCTCGGTGTTGTCTCCCATGCAGCGCAAAGCGGGCTACCACATGCCCACGTGCGCGGCAGCCAACGTCGCGTCGTCCCCATGTGGCCTGCTCATCCCGCCTTCTGGCGCGATGATCGTGTACTCCTTGATCTCCGGTGGCACACCGGTGGATGTGCTGTTTGTGGCTGGCTATATTCCGGGCTTGCTGATGGCGCTGTCGGTGATGGTGTGGCTGCACTTCGTCGCCTCCCGGGGCGGACTGCCACGCGACGTTTACCGGCCGACGCGGCGTGAATCCGTGGTCACGTTCTGGCGCGCATTGCCTGCGCTGGCCATGATTTTTATCGTGATGGGCGGCATCATCGGCGGCATTTTCACTGCAACGGAAGCGGCGGGCGCAGCGGCTCTGTACACGTTGGTGTTGGCGCTGATCTACCGCACGCTGACGCTCCGCAAACTGTTCGACGCCGTCATCGGTGCAGCCATCAGCACCGCAGTCGTGATGCTGATGGTCGGGGTTTCCATGACCATGTCATGGTTGCTGGCCAGCACGGGCGCGGTCACCATGATCGGCGAGGCCATCACCAGTCTGTCAGACAACCCCATCGTCTTGCTGCTGTTGTTCAACGTGCTGCTGCTGATTCTGGGCACGTTCTTGGACATCACCCCTGGCTTGTTGATCCTGACGCCGATTCTGCTGCCCGTGGCCTTGGAGCTGGGCATTTCACCGGTGCACTTCGGGATCATCATGATCTTCAACCTGTGCATTGGCATCGCCACGCCGCCGGTCGGCAGTACTTTGTTTGTGGCGGCCCGTGTCTCAGGTGTGTCATTGACTCAGTTGACGCGCCCACTGCTGCCCATGTTCGCTTGCATGATCGCTGCGCTGATGCTGGTGACCTACATCCCCTCGCTGTCCCTCTGGCTGCCCCAGGTCTTGCTCGGCAAGACCGGCTGATCCCCACTTCCCCTGAACACCACGATGCGACTCGATCACCCTCCCTGTTTCCGGCGCGACCTTGCTGCGTCCACATCCAATCACCTCGTTCTGCGCGCACCCGAAGGCGCCACGGCCCACGTGCTGGTCCTGGAGCACGACGTTGTGCGACTGGTGGTGCTCCCGAACAACGGCCAGTGGCGCTTTCCTCGCACCTGGGCGATTGCCCCGGGCCAAGAAGACGTGCCCACCACCGGCCGCGACCGGCTGGATGTGTCGGGCTTCAGCCTGCCCTCGTTCGAGCTGAGCGAATCGGACGATGAACTGTGCATCACCACGGGGGCGGTGCGCCTGCAAATCGGACTGAACGGGCTGCGATGCCGTTGGGCGGTGCGCCAGGGCGACCAATGGCAAGCGGCAGCCGCCGACCGGCCAACGCAGGCGTACAACTTCGGCTGGTGGGGTGACGATGTGTACCACTACCTGCAGCGCGAGGTGGACGAGCAGTACTTTGGGCTGGGTGAACGCGCTGGCTCGGCCGACCGTGCCGGCCAACGCTACCGCATGTGCAACCTGGACCCGATGGGGTACGACGCCCGCAGCACCGACCCGCTGTACAAGCACATGCCGTTCTACATCACGCGCAAGCCTTCCAGTGGCGTCACCTTCGGTCTGTTCTACGACACCCTGGCGGACTGCGTGTTCGACATGGGCCGGGAGATGGACAACTACCACGGCCCCTACCGCTACATGTCGGCGGAGCATGGCGACCTGGACCTGTATTTCATTGCTGGGGATGGCCCAGCCGCCATCACCGCCCGCTACACCTGGCTGACCGGCAAACCGGTGTTTGCTCCGCGTTATGCGCTGGGCTACTCGGGTTCGACCATGAGCTACACCGACGCGCCCGACGCCCAGACGCGGATGCAGGAGTTCATCGACCGCTGCCGCGAGCACGACATTCCCTGCGACTCATTCCACCTGTCGTCGGGCTACACCTCGATCGGACCGAAGCGCTACGTGTTCCATTGGAACCGCGACAAGTTCCCCGATCCCGCAGGTTTTGCCGCCAGCTACCGGGAGGCCGGGGTGCGCCTGTGCGCCAACATCAAGCCGGCGCTGCTGCACGACCACCCCCGTTTTGCCGAAGCGGCCGAACAAGGGCTGCTGATCCAAGACCCAGACGGCCAACCCACCGCGGTGCAGTTCTGGGACGACACCGGTGCCTACCTCGACTTCACCAACCCGAAGACGATTGCTTGGTGGAAACAACGGGTGACTGAATCGCTGTTGGAGCCGGGCATTGCCGCCACCTGGAACGACAACAACGAGTACGAAATCTGGAGTCCGCAGGCACGCGTTCACGGCTTTGGCGAGCCGCGTGCGGCGATCGAAGCGCGACCGCTGCAAACACTGTTGATGATGCAGTCGTCTCACCACGCGCAGCGCGAATTTGCACCGTCGGAACGGCCTTGGCTCGTTTCCCGCTCGGGCGCACCGGGCATGCAGCGCCATGTCCAGACCTGGTCGGGCGACAACCGCACCAGCTGGCACACGCTGCGCTACAACATCCGCATGGGGCTGGGCCTGGCGTTGTCTGGCGTGTCCAACACCGGGCACGACATTGGCGGTTTTTCTGGCCCTGCGCCCGAACCCGAGCTGATGCTGCGCTGGGTGCAACATGGCATTTTCCTGCCGCGTTTTTCCATCCATTCGTGGAACGACGATGGCACGGTCAACGAACCGTGGATGTACCCGGAAATCACCCCGCTGGTGCGCGACCTGATCGCTTTGCGCGCACGGCTGACGCCCTACCTGTACCACCTGGCATGGCGCTCGCACCACGCGTACGAGCCGATGATCCGCCCGACCTTCCACGACTTTGCACACGATCCGCAGTGCTGGGAAGAGTGCGACGAGATGCTGTTGGGCCCGGACTTGCTGGTGGCTTCGGTCGTTGAGGCCGGGGCCAGCACGCGCCGCCTCTGGCTGCCTGCCGGCACGGACTGGATGGACTTCTGGAGCGGCGCCCGCCACGAAGGGGGGCGCTGGATCTCGCTGGACGCGCCGCTGCATTCGAGCGAGCCGCCCCTGCTGGCACGCGCCGGTAGCGCCGTGCCACTGAATGTGGCGCCCGCCCATTTTGGGGTGGAAGCGGACACCCGAGGTTTCCAGATTTTCCCGCTGCGCCACGGCCATTTCACCGCCGAATGCTTCGAGGACGACGGCCACAGCGAAGCCTGGCGTGAAGGCAGTTACGGTTTCTGGCAACTCAATGCCGACTGCGAACCCACCGCGTTGTGCCTGACCATCAGCCGCACCGGGCCGACGCCGCCTGCGGCCGGCCGCCTGGTGTTGCTGGTGCCTGTCAACGATGCCCGCCCCGTGACCGTGCGGGGCGCCCAGGTGCTGGAACAGCAACGCGAGGGTGAATGGGAAACGCTGACGGTGGACGTCGAATGACGTTGCGGTCCTTGATCCTTGCTGCAAAAGATCGGTCATGAGCATGATTACCACGTTCGGCTCGGATACGCTGGGCCACAATCCGGCAACGGGCTCCCCCACTGCCCCGGCGCGCGCTGCCTTCGACGTCCTCGTGGTGGGCGGCGGCATCAACGGTGCAGGCATTGCACGCGACTTGGCCGGTCG
>CAZGDZ010000144.1:1608-6088 GCA_964524855.1 uncultured Macromonas sp. | reverse complement strand
CTGCTGCGGGTCGGCCAGCGCGGGCGGACACCCCGCCTCCAACTCCAGCAGTACCGGCACCTCGGTCGCGTCGTACAAAGCCACGATGTCCGTCACCAGCGCATTCAGGTCCACCGCCTGCAACTGGGCCGCCGGCAGCCGGGCATAGTCGCGAAATTCATTGACCAGCCGCTTCATCGCGTCGACCTGGTCCACAATGGTTTTCACCGACTTGGTCAACACCGCCAACTCGGCCCCCTCCAGCTTCTGGGCCAGCTTCATTTCCAGACGTTCGGCTGACAACTGGATGGGCGTGAGCGGGTTTTTGATCTCGTGCGCCAAGCGGCGTGCCACCTCGCCCCAAGCCTGGGCTCGCTGGGCAGAGATGATGTCCGACACGTCATCGAACACCAGCAACCACTCGCCATTGGGCAACAGCGCGCCCCGGGCAATCAATGTCACACCGTGCAGCGACAAGCCTGCCGCCGACGCCGACGGGTGCAACTCGAACGACTGCTGCCAGTGGCCGCCGTCTTGGTGCGCAGGATCGGCCAGAAAACGCTCAAACTGCTGCTGCACCCAGGCGCCGAACGCCTCCAACCCCGGCAACGTGTGCAAGGGCGCCCCCGCATGGGCGGCCAGCGGCGCACGCAGCACCCGGGTCGCGCCCGGGTTGGCGCTGAGGATGCGTTGCGACGTGTCCAGCACCACCACGCCAGCGGTCAGGTTGTCGAGCAAGGTTTGCAAACCGGCGCGGGCCGCGTCCACCTGGCTCATGCTTTGCTGCACCGCTTGCCGGGCCTCGGCCAGTTCCTGCGTCATGTGCGCAAAAGTGCGGGTCAGCCCGCCCAATTCGTCACGCGCAGGCAGCGACATCTTGGGCGTCAGGTCGCCGCGCGCCACATCGCGCATGCCTTCGGCCAGCACCAACAGCGGCCGCACCAGCTGGTTGCCCAGTAACACCGCCAACAACACCGCGCCAAACACCGAGAGAAACAGCGCCAGCGTCAGCGTGCCGATGTACATGCTGCGCAAACCGCCGCGAGAAAGGGCACGCTCCTGGTATTCCCGATTCGCCACCTGCACCGCCAACGCATCGGCCACCAGCGCGGCCGGCACCGGAGTCTGCACCTGCAAAAACCGCACTTCGCTGCCCAGGCCAAAGCTCGATGGCGTCACCAAGGCCAAGGCCCGCACCCGGGGCAGCTGGCTCTGCGGCAACTCCAACACCTGTCGCGGATCGCTCAGGCCTTCCAGCTCTTCCAGCCCTTCAATCCAGACCACCGATCGTTCGGCCCGCACCTGCCTCAACAAAGACGCCGCAGGGCGATCCGGGGTCAATCGAAAGCGGGACTCCCCCGCGCTGGCCAGCGCCTGGCCACCACTGCTCCACAAAATGGCATCGGTGGCCTGGAATTGCTCGCGGATGCGCTCCAGCGCCAGCGCGGCCTGCACATCGCTCGCGCCCGACAACGTGCTCGCGGCCGAGCGGGTCTTGGCACCCAAATCGCTGCTCAGCGTGTCCAGCGTGGTGCGCCCCAGGCTCAGGCCGGCGGCCAATGCACTTTCCACGCGCACGTCGAACCAGGTCTCGATCGAGCGCGACACGAACTGGTATGACACGGTGTAAATGAGCAGCCCCGGCAGAAAACCCACCACCGCGAAAATGGCTGCCAGCTTCAACAGCAAGCGGCTGCCGAACCGCTTGCGCCGTAAACGGATCAGCAAGCGCACCGCGAGCCACAGCAACACCAGCGCCAGCACGGCGGCCACGCCGACGTTCAGCAACAGCAAGCTGGTGTAGTCCTGTGCCTGAAAGGTCCGGTGATCGGTGGCCAGCGCCAGCAGAAAGAACAACACCAGCGCCATGCCGCACATGAACACCAGGCCCAAGCCGATCAGCCAACGGCGGCCTGAGGCGCTGACCGACAAGCCGGTGCTACTCGCGCTCATGAACCCGGCTCCTCGGCGGTGGACACGACAGGAGGCACCACCAAAGACTGTTTGAGGCTCAGCCCCGATTCGGTGCCCTGTCCGATCTGGAACAGGCGGGGCAACAGCCCGGACTCCAGTCGGAACTGCACATCCACCCGGTCGGGAGGGTCTTCGGCCAAATCGACCTCACTGGCCACCCGCCAACGGGTCAGGCGGCTGACGACGGCCAGGGCGTCGTCCAAGCTGTCCATGTTTTGGTGCAAGGCGTTGGCCAAGCCCTGTTCGCTCAAAGGTCCGGCCGCCTGGCTGACCCGCCAACGCCGAGTCAGGGGCTGGTAGGCCACCCGCACCACCCGAGAGGCGACGCCCAACTTCTGGTCGGCCCAATACCAACGGGTGCGCCGCAAGTCAGCCTGCCACACAAAGTGCAAGGGCACACCGCGCAACATCACCTCTTCCAGTTCGGCAGGCAAGGCCAGCGGCACCCGGGCCGACAGGTACAGCCCGTCGGGCGTGCGCGCCAGCGACACCGTGGCCGTGCCCTCGGCCCGCGCCCACCCAGCACCACCGGCGCAGAGGCAGGCAGCCACGCACAGCGCCACCCACCAGGCGCGCCAGCGCAACAGTCCCAGCCGCGGGGCCATGTCAGAGCGAATTTTTGCGCCAAAGGGCGTAGTAGAAGCCATCGAATCCACGTGCCACATTGTCGTCCATCGCACCGGGGGTCCCGCCCACCTGGTCACAGCGCCCAGGCAGCACATGACCCGGCGCGTCGAGCCGTTGCGCATCGGTATGCCGCGCGGCAAAGGCGTCCATCTGTCCATCGCCCTCGGCTCGGAACACCGAGCAGGTGGCGTACAGCAAACGCCCGCCCGGGCGCAGCAGGGGCCACAACGCGTCCAGCAGGCGGCGCTGGGCCTGGGCCAGTTGGTCGATGTCGGTCGGGCGGCGCAGCCAGCGCACATCGGGGTGGCGGCGCACAATGCCCGACGCCGTGCACGGTGCGTCGAGCAGGATGGCGTCGAACGGTTTCGCATCCCACCACGCCTGCGGGTTGCCCGCATCCGCCGTCACCACCCGGGCCGACAAGCCCAGCCGCGCTAGGTTGTCGTGGATGCGCGTCGCGCGGCGTCCATCCAACTCCAGCGCCCACACCGCCAAGTCCGCCCGCTCCAGCAAGTGCGCGGTTTTGCCGCCCGGCGCGGCACAGGCGTCCAGCACGCGCGCGCCCCGGGGCAGTTCGGCGCCGTCCAGCAACAACGGGGCCGCCCACTGCGCCGCGCCATCCTGCACCGACACCCAGCCTTCGCCCCATCCGGGCAAGCGCTCCACCGGGCAGGGCTGGGTCAGCACCACACCGTCGTCGGCCAAGGGCGCTGCGCTCAAACCGGCTTCGGCCAACAGCGCCAGGTAGTGGTCGCGCGCCTGCTTGCGTCGGTTCACCCGCAGCACCATCGGTGCCGGGCGCTGGTTGGCGGCCAAGATCTGCTGCCAGTGCAAGGGGTGGTCGCGCCGCAACCGCTTGACCCACCAGAAGGGGTGGTTCCATTGGGCCTGGACGTCTGATTGCGCCTGGGTGTGCAAGACTGCCTGCTCGCGCAGGTAACGGCGCAAACAGGCGTTGACGAAACCCTGCGCGCCCGCTCCCTCGCGCAAGCGCGCCAACGCGGCAACGGTTTGGTCCACCACGGTGTGGGCTGGGTAGGCCGGCGCGCCCTCCTCGGCAACGGCACGGTCGGGCCGCAGCAAGGTCAAGGCCAGGCCCAACAAGGCGGCCACTTGCGGTTTCGGCGGCCGCTCGGCCAGCAAGCCGGTCAGCACCGTGGCCTCGCCCCAATGGCGCAGCGCATGGAAGGCCAACGCCTGCACACCCGCCCGCAAGGGGGCAGGCACACGGGTCAAGGCTTCCGTCAAAGATCGCCCTTGCGTGGTCACACTGTGCACCACGGTCGCGGTGGCCGACAACTGCTCGGCCAGGGTCACGCTGTCTGTCATTCAATCTTTCTGTCGGGTTCGCGGCCGGCATCGGGCCGCAACGCGGGCATGCGGCCACCGTAAATGCGCTCAATGCGCTGAACCAATGGGGGGTGGGCATCGAACCAACGCCCCAGGCGCCCGGTTTCTCCAGACACCAACAGCATGTGCTGCACCAGGGGCTGTTGCACGGTGGCGGGCGATGCCACCAGCGTGGTCTGGCCCAACACCTTGCGCAACACCCGGCCCAGCCCTTCGCGGTTGCGCGTCCACTGCACCGCGCGCGCATCGGCCAGCCATTCGCGCTGACGCGACACGGCCGCTTGCAGCGCGTGGCCGGCCACCCAGCCCAGCCAACCGGCGCCCATCACCGCCAAACCCAGCAAAAAACCGATGTGGCGCTTGCCCTGCTCGTTGGGCGCGATCAGCGCCTGCCCCAAACGGTAAATCATCTCCAGGCCGTACACCATGCCCGCCAGCCGCATGTTCAAGCGGGTATCGCCCTCCCGCACATGGCTGAGTTCGTGCGCCACCATGCCTTGCAGTTCTTCGCGCGTCAGGTGGTCCAGGGCACCCTGGGTCACGGCCACCA
>CAZGDZ010000144.1:0-1598 GCA_964524855.1 uncultured Macromonas sp. | reverse complement strand
TGGCAAAGGCATTGATGGAATATTCCCGTGGCAGCACCATCGCCAGCGGCGGGCGCATACCGGCGGCAATGGCCAGTTCCTGCACCACGTTGGCGTAGCGCTGCTCGTCCGCGTGGGAGGATGGCCGCACCTCACGTGCCCCGAGGCGCTGCGCCAGGCGCACCCCGCCGCCCACCAACGCCGATGTCTCGACCCACCAGCCGCCCAGCACGAACAACAAGGTCACCCCGGTGTTGACGGCAAAAAAGTGGCGCGGAAACCCCAGGCTGCCACCCACCGTCAACCACCAGGCCAGGGCCAACACCGCGTTGATCGCCAGCACCAGGGCCAGCACCATCACCGCAAACCAACCAAGCAGACGGCGGGTTTGCCCGCGCGCGTCGCGCTGGAACTGAAAGAAACGCATCGAAGGGGTGCGTCAGAACTGAACCTTGGGCGCCTGTCGCTCCTGCTCACTCTGGGTGGCTGCGAGCACCTCCAGCGGCACAAAGCCCAGCAACCGCGCAACGATGAGGGTCGGAAAATGCAGCGCCGCGTCGTTGAACTCCAGCACCAGATCGTTGTAGGCCTGGCGCGCAAAGCCCACCCGGTTTTCGGTGTGGGTCAGTTCTTCGTGGAGTTCGCGCAGCGTCTGGTCGGCCTTGAGTTCGGGGTAGTTTTCCACCACCGCAAACAGCCGCCCCAAGGCGCCACCCAGCACCTGCTCTGCGCCCGCCAGGGCGCCCAAGGCGCCCGCACTCAGCGGGTTGGCCGCAGCACCCTGCTCGGCACTGCGGGCCTGGTTGCGGGCTGCAATCACGGCCTCCAGCGTTTGCGATTCGTGCTGCAGGTATTTGCGTGCCACCTCCACCAGGTTCGGGATCAGGTCGTACCTGCGCTTGAGCTGCACATCGATCTGACCAAAGCCGTTGGCCACCTGGTTGCGCAAACGCATCAAGCGGTTGTACACGCCCACCGCCCAAAAGAACACGACCGCCGACACGGCCAGCACCACCCACCAGAACACCGACATGGCCGACTCCTTTACGTTTGCGCCAGATGGTAACCCAGCGCCCAGAAAAAAACCCCGGCCGGTCCAAGACCGCCGGGGTTGTCCTCAGGACCGCGTGCGTCCGATCACTCGGCCGCGTCGCTGGCCTCAGCCTGGTCGGCCGCCAAGGCGGCAGCATCGGCTTCGGCAATCGCACGGCGCTCTTCGTCGTCCATGCGCTCCTTGACGCGACGGGCATCGTGGAAAGCCATACCGGTACCGGCCGGAATCAAACGACCCACGATCACGTTTTCCTTCAGGCCGCGCAATTCGTCGCGTTTGCCCATGATCGCGGCTTCGGTCAACACGCGGGTGGTTTCCTGGAAAGACGCCGCAGAGATGAACGAGTCGGTCGACAGCGAGGCCTTGGTGATGCCCAGCAGCACGTTGCTGTAGGTCGCCGGGGTCTTGCCATCGGCGCGCAGGGCGTCGTTGGTGTTGAGGATCTCCGAACGCTCCACCTGTTCGCCATTGATGTAGCTGGAGTCGCCAGCGTTTTCCACCACCACGCGACGCAGCATCTGGCGCACGATCACTTCAATGTGCTTGTCGTTGATCTTCACGCCCT
>CAZGDZ010000143.1:0-6115 GCA_964524855.1 uncultured Macromonas sp. | reverse complement strand
CGCTCACCACCGACATCGCCCCCGGCTACGACCACATCACCAGCGGCATCGGCGCGGCGATGATCGGCTGGTTCGGCTGCGCCATGCTGTGCTACGTGACGCCCAAGGAGCACCTGGGCCTGCCCAACAAGCAGGATGTGAAGGAAGGCATCATCACCTACAAGCTGGCTGCCCACGCTGCCGATCTGGCCAAGGGCCACCCAGGCGCGCAGATCCGCGACAACGCGCTGAGCAAGGCCCGCTTCGAATTCCGCTGGGAAGACCAGTTCAACCTGGGCCTGGACCCTGACAAGGCGCGCGAATTCCACGACGAGACCCTGCCCAAGGATTCGGCCAAGGTGGCGCATTTCTGCTCGATGTGCGGGCCGCACTTCTGCAGCATGAAGATCACGCAGGACGTGCGCGACTTCGCGGCCCAGCAGGGCGTGAGCGAAGCCGAGGCGTTGGAGAAGGGCATGCAAGCCCAGTCCGACGCGTTCCGCAAAGCCGGCAGCGAGGTGTACATCCCAATCCAGCAGGTGTGACGACCGCCTACCCGCGCACCGTTCTGTATGCAAGCGGTGCGCGGGGGTCTGTCACAATCCGCCCCCATCGCGCACCGCGCTCAGGAGACCGCCATGTTCCGCACCCTGCTCAAATCCAAAATCCACCGCGTGGCTGCGACCCACGCCGAATTGCACTACGAAGGCTCCTGCGCCATCGACGAAGACTTGCTCGAAGCCGCCAACATTTGCGACAACGAGCAGATCCACATCTGGAACATCAACAACGGCGAGCGCTTCGTCACCTACGCCATCAAGGGCGAGCGCGGCTCTGGCATGATTTCAGTCAACGGCTCGGCCGCGCGCCGCGCCCAGGTGGGCGACCTGCTCATCATCGCCGCCTTTGCCCAGGTGCACGAAGACCATGTGGCCAGCCACAAGCCCCAACTGGTGTTCGTGAACGAACGCAACCAGCAAGTGGAATTGCGCGACAAGGTCGCCACGCAACAGGCCTGACCAGCGGTCAAACGGGCGCGTCAGGCCACCAGTCGCGCGTCGAGCCAGCCGCGCAGGCTGTTGATGAAGGCCAGCCCTTGCGCCCGTTGCAAGTCGTCCACCCGAAGCACCGCTTCGTGCAGCCGGCCTTGGGCCAGCCAGTGCTGGCGCCCCACGCCGTCCAACAAACCCGTAGAGACCGGTGGAGTCAGCCAGCGCCCACCGATCAACAGCGCAACGTTCCCACGCGTGCACTCGGTCAACTCGCCATGGTGGTTCCACAGCACGGTGTCAAACACGCCGGGTTGGCGGGGTTCGAACGCCTCGTAGTGCGCCCGCCGCGTGGTTTTGAAACGCACAAACTCGCTGTCGGCCGCTTCAAAAGCACGGTCAGCCAACACCAGTGAGACGGGCTCCGGGGTGGCTGCCATGGCAAACGCCTGCACCGACACCTCGCCTGCCGCGTTGCACAGCAAGCGCAAACGCCAGGTGCCTGCGGGGTGCCGCTGCACCACGTCGGCCAAGGCCTCGGCCGCACGCGCTGGGTACCAGGGGTAGCCAAAGTGGGCCGCAGCGCTGGCGATGCGCGCCAGATGTTGGTCAACGTGACGCAGCTCACCGTCGCGCAAACCCAAGGTCTCCAGCAGGTCAAACGGCTGGCTGGCCCGGTCCAGAAAGGCCCGCTTGTGGCGCCACTCCTGCCACTCGGCCTCCGGGCGGGCGTCGGCGGTGATGCCGCTGCCAATGCCACACTGCAACCCCACATCTTGGGCCTGCGGCCGCGCCACCACGGTGCGGATGGCCACGTTGAAGGTGGCCGCCACCGACCCCGGCTGGGCGCCGGGCCGCACCACGCCCACCGCCCCGCAATACGGGCCGCGCGGGCCAGGCTCCAGCGCGCGGATGTGGCGCATCGCCTCCACCTTCGGCGCGCCGGTGATGGAGCCACACGGGAACAGCGCGCGAAACACATCGGCCAGCGTGGTACCAGCACGGGTGCGGGCGGTCACGTCCGAGGTCATTTGCCACACACTGGGCAAAGCTTCGCGGTGGAACAGACGCGGCACCTGCACCGTGTGCGGCTCGGCAATGCGCGACAAATCGTTGCGCAGCAGGTCCACAATCCTCACGGACTCGGCGCGCTCCTTGTGGCTGCGGTGCAGGGCCTCGGCGTGGGCAGCATCAATGGCAGGGGTCGCGCCACGGGGCGCGGTGCCTTTCATCGGCCGGGTCAATAGGCGGTCGCCATCCCAGTCAAAAAACAGTTCGGGCGACACGGATAACACCTGCTCATCTCCCGTGTCCACAAAGGCCGCGTACCCTCCGGGCTGCGCACGCCGCATGGCTTGGAACAAGAACCAGGGCGTGCCTTGCGCCAAGCGCCCCTGCAACGCGTGGGTGAAATTGAGCTGGTAGTACCTGCCTTCGGCAATGGCGTTGTGGATGTCGGCCATTGCAGTGTCAAACGCCGCGCGAGGCATGGAGTCGTCCCACTCGGCGATGGCGGCCACGCCTTCATCGTCAGCCTGCGCCTCACCGGCCTGCGCATGGTGCTCGGGCGCATCGAACACCCCAAACCAAGCCAGCGGCCCATCGGCCGCATGAACAGCCAAAGCACTGTCGAACGCCGGAGCCGCCTCGTAGGGCAAGTAACCCACACACCACTGCCCCGCTTCGGCCGCTGCTTGCACAGCCGCCAGCACAGGCAGCACCTCCGCAGGGTGCCGGGCTTGCAACACGCGCAGTGGCTCACCCCAGGCCGCGCACACGCCCTGCCCCTGCGGCGTTGGCGCCGCAAAATCCACAAACACCCTCACAGCCAAAACAGCGTCAAGCCGCGCCAATATTGGGCACCAAGGCCCCGGCGTTTTGGCCGCCTTTCAGGGCAGCGGTGAAGGCCAGCATGCGGTCAATCGGCTGGCGCGCGCGCGGAATCAGGGCCGGGTCCACCTGGATTTCGTTCAGCCCCGCTTCCAGCACCCGGGCCACGCCGGCCAAACCGTTCATAGCCATCCAAGGGCAATGCGCACAGCTCTTGCAGGTGGCGCTGTTGCCAGCAGTGGGCGCCTCAATGAACACCTTGCCTGGGTTGAGGGTGCGCAGTTTGTGCATCATGCCGTTGTCGGTGGCCACGATGAACTCCTGAGCATCCATCTCCTGCGCCGCCTTGAGAATGGCGCTGGTGGAACCCACCGCATCGGCCAGGGCGACCACGTCGGCCGGGCTTTCGGGGTGCACCAGCACCTTGGCGCGCGGGTGCTGTTTCATCAGGTCTTGCAGTTCAAAGGCCTTGAACTCGTCGTGCACGATGCACGAACCTTCCCACATCAGCATGTCGGCGCCGGTTTCACGCTGGATGTAGCCGCCCAAATGCTTGTCGGGCGCCCACAAAATCTTGTGACCCTTGTCTTTCAGAGCGCGCACGATGTCCAGCGCACAGCTTGACGTCACCAGCCAGTCCGAGCGGGCCTTCACCGCCGCGCTGGTGTTGGCGTACACCACCACGGTGCGGTCAGGGTGCTGCTCGCAAAACGCACTGAACTCATCCACCGGGCAACCCAGGTCGAGCGAACAGTTGGCGTCCAGATCGGGCATCAATATGGTTTTTTCGGGCGACAGGATCTTGGCCGTCTCGCCCATGAAGCGCACGCCGCTCACCACCAGCGTCTGCGCCGGGTGGTCGCGGCCAAAGCGGGCCATTTCAAGGCTGTCGCTCACGATACCGCCGGTTTCTTCCGCCAAATCTTGCAGGTCGGGGTGGACGTAGTAGTGCGACACCATCACCGCGTTCTTGGCTTTCAGCAGGCGGCGGATTTTGTCTTTCAGCGCCAGACGCTCGTCGGGCGTGGGCTCCTGAGGCACCCGCGCCCAAGCGTGGCGAGTGGCGCACGCCGGTTGTTCGTAATCGACTTCAATGACCTGTTCCATGTCTGTTCCTTGCTGAGTTCGGTTGCCGGTAAGGTTCACAGCGCTTCAAATCTCATCGAAAAATCCACCGCCTTCACGTCTTTGGTCAGCGTGCCAATGGAAATGCGGTCCACCCCGGTTTCGGCCAGGGCTCGCACCGTGGTTTCGTTCACGCCGCCCGAAATTTCCAGAACCGCACCACCCTTCGTATGGACCGTGTTCAACCGCACCGCTTCGCGCAGCGTGGGCAGGTCCATGTTGTCCAGCAGGACCATGCGCGCGCCTGCGTCCAGCGCCTCTTGCAACTGGGCCAGGGTTTCCACTTCAATCTGCACAAACTTGGCTTGCGGTGCGGTTTGCTGCACGCGCTGCAACACCGCCGTCACGCCTCCGGCTGCGGCAATGTGGTTTTCCTTGATCAGCACAGCGTCGTACAAACCCAGGCGGTGGTTGGCGCCGCCACCGGTTTTCACCGCGTACTTTTGCGCCAGCCGCAAGCCGGGCAGTGTTTTGCGGGTGTCCACAATGCGCGCGCGGGTGCCGGTCACCAGATTCACATAATGCGCCGTTTTGGTGGCCACGGCACTCAAGGTCTGCAAAAAATTCAACGCGGTGCGTTCGGCTGTCAGCAGCGGCTGGGCGTGGCCTTCCACCTCCAGCACCACCTGGTCGGGGGCGCAGCGCTGCCCTTCGGCCACGTGCCAGATGATGCGGGCCTGCGGGTCCAGCGCACGCACGGCCTCGTCCACCCAGGGTTGGCCACAAATCACCGCCGCCTCGCGCGCAAGCACGCGGGCGCGAGCGCGCTGCGCGGAGTTCACCAACGCGGCCGTCAGGTCACCAGCGCCCACGTCTTCTTGCAAAGCGCGGGCCACATCGACGCGGGCCAATGCAACCACCGTTTCAGGCGTGAGTTCTGGGTTCAACGTAGAGGTCAGGGCGGAGGTCTCGGTCATGGCAAGGGCTTTCGCTGTAGCGCGCTCCATCGGGCGCAGGCCGCAAGCATAACGGCTGGGCGCACCACCCACAGAACGGATCGACTAGACTCCGGCTTTCGAGGCCGGTTATTGCACTGCAACAGCCGCCGGAACAGGACCCCGAGACAACACACACCATGAGCGAGACCACCGCCAGCACGCCCTACGGCACCCTGCCCGCCGCATCGCCCCTGCCCGCCCGCAAACCCGTCAGCCTGCCGCGCCTGCAAGAAATGCGCGAACGCGGCGAAAAAATCGCCATGCTCACCGCTTACGACGCGACCTTTGCCGCCGTGGCCGACAGCGCGGGCGTCGAGTGCTTGCTGATCGGTGATTCGCTGGGCATGGTCTGCCAGGGCTTGAGCAGCACCGTGGGCGTGACGCTGGAGACCATGTGCTACCACGTGGAAAGCGTGGCGCGCGGCCTGCGCCGGGTGCAAGGCACCGCCTGGATCATTGGCGACCTGCCGTTTGGCAGCTACCAGGAGTCGAAGGAACAAGCGATCCGCAACGCCTCCGCCCTGATGGGAGCCGGTGCCCACATGATCAAGCTGGAAGGCGGCGGCTGGACCACCGAAACCGTGCGCTTTTTGGTCGAGCGCGGCATTCCGGTGTGCGCCCACCTCGGCCTCACACCCCAAACCGTGCACGCGCTGGGCGGCTACCGAGTGCAAGGCCGCAGTGAGGGCGATGCGCTGAAGCTCAAACGCGAAGCCCTGGACCTGCAAGACGCCGGCGCCTCGATGCTGGTGCTGGAAATGGTGCCCGCCGCTCTGGCCACCGAGGTGACTCAGCAACTCCCGCGCTGCCACACCATCGGCATTGGTTCGGGCAACGGCACCGCAGGCCAAGTGCTGGTGATGCACGACATGCTGGGCATCAACCTGGGCAAAAACCCCAAGTTCGTGCGCAACTTCATGGACGGCCAAAGCAGTGTGCGCCACGCCATGGCTGCCTATGTGCAAGCCGTGAAAAACGGCAGCTTCCCCGACAACGCGGTTCACGCCTGGTAAAGCGGCCATGCAAGTCATCCACACCATTGCCGAACTGCGGCAGCAGTTGGCACGCTTTGACGCCCCAGCCTTCGTGCCCACCATGGGCAACCTGCACGACGGGCACCTGGCCCTGGTGCGCCAAGCCAAGCCCCTGGGTGACGTGACGGTCGCCAGCATCTTCGTCAACCGCCTGCAGTTCTTGCCCCACGAAGATTTCGACACCTACCCCCGCACGCTGGACTCCGACTGCGCGAAGCTC
>CAZGDZ010000142.1:0-6121 GCA_964524855.1 uncultured Macromonas sp. | reverse complement strand
AACACGGTATTCTCATCGTGGAGTTCGCCAACCGCCTGCAGGATGAGGGCATGGAAACGATCGTTCATCGCGGTATACCGTGCATAGTCGTCCATGCCGAGCGGGTTGCGGGCCAGGGCGGCGTCACCTTCAGCCAGGCAGTCGTCCAATTCGCGCGCCAGTTGGCGCGACACACCGTGTTCCGCCACCAGTCGCGCGGCCAGGCCTTCCAGGTGTCCGCGCACCGCGATGGCATCGGCCACCTCGCTGGCGGTGAACTGCCGTACGACGTAGCCGCCGCCCTCGTTCGCCTCGACCAGGCCCTCCTGCTCCAGCGAAAACAGGGCGGCCCGCACCGGCGTGCGGGAGGCACCCAGGCGCTCGGCCACCTGCTGTTCGGCCAGCCGCTGGCCGGGCGGGAAGTCGCCACGCAGGATGCCCTCGCGCAACTGCAGTAACACGGTTTCTTGCACGTTCATGGCAACAAATGTACACTGAATCACGCATACGGTATACCGGTATACCGTCTTTTGACCAGAAAAAGCCCCAAGGAAGCTCCATGAAAGCCGAACAGAACGAATTGCTCACCCGCATCGGGCCGGGCACCCCCTGCGGGGCCGTGCTGCGCCAATACTGGCAACCCGTGGCGCTGGTGGAAGAGTTCGACCCGGCGCACGAGCCGCGCATGGCCGAGCGGCCGTTGAAGGCGGTGCGTCTGCTGGGGCAGGACATGATCCTGTTCAAGGACGAGCAGGGCCGCTGGGGCCTGCTGGACCGCGACTGCCCGCACCGCAACGCCGACCTGGCCTTCGCCCGCCACGAAGGCGACGGCGTGCGCTGCCCCTTCCACGGCTGGAAGTTCGACGCCACCGGCCAGTGTCTGGACACGCCGGCCGAGCCGCTGGGCAGCACCCTGTGCCAGCGCGTGCGCCAGCGCAGCTACCCGGTCATCGAAAAGAGCGGCGTGCTGTTCGCCTGGTTGGGTGAAGAGGGCCAGCAACCGCCCTTCCCGCATTTCGATTGCTTCGCTGCGCCCGACACCCATGTGTTTGCCTTCAAGGGCCTGTGGCATTGCAACTGGCTGCAGGCCTTCGAGGTGGGCATCGACCCGGCCCACACCTCCTTCTTGCACCGCTTCCTGAACGACGCTCCGCTGGAGGCCATCGGTGACAACGCGGCGGGCAAGCAGTTCCGCAGCGCCAGCGTGGGCGAAGCCGACGGCGAGCGCTGGCCCATGACGCGCATCATGCGCGAGTTCCACCGCCCCGACATCCGCTTCGAGCCGCGCCCCTGGGGCTTTCAGCTCACCACGCTGCGGCCCATGACGGACGCACTCACCCACGTGCGTGTGACGAACGACATCTTCCCGCACACCTTTGTCATCCCGTTGTCGGAAACGCTCACCATCACCCAGATGCACGTGCCGGTGGACGACACCCATACCTACTGGTACGCCTTTTTCACCAGCTTCGACAAACCGGTGGACAAGGCCGCCATGCGCGCCCAGCGGGTGCAGTTCATTGAGCCGCCCGCCTACCTGCCCAAGTCGGGCCGCCACAACCAGTGGGGCTTCAACCCGAAAGAGCAACGCGAGCAGACCTTCCTGGGCATGGGCGAGGAAGACATCAACGTGCACGACCAATGGGCGGTGGAAAGCATGGGCCCGATTCAGGACCGCACCCGCGAGCACCTGGGCACCACCGACAAGGTCATCATGGCGCACCGCCGCCTGCTGCTGCAGGCCATTGAGGCGGTGCAGAACGGCGGCAAGGCCCCCGGCATGGCCGACCCGGCGCTCAACGCCCAGATGCAGGGCCCCGACACGGTGGATGGTATTGCGCCGGCAGGCGAGTGGGCCGACTGGTGGCAGCAGCAGGCCCGCGCCAAGCGCGAGCACGCCCCGTGGCAGGCCGAGGTCAAAACCCCAGCATGAGCGATTTCGCCACCCGCTGTGGGGTTCAGACCCCCGAGCGCCAGCAGGCCGCTGAAGCCGTGCTCCAGGCCATGGAAACCCAAGGGCTGGAGCAGGTCCGCGTCGCCTGGTGCGACCTCCACGGCTTCACCCGCAGCAAGGCGCTCATGGCCGGGGCGGTGAAGCAGGCCTTGCGCTCTGGCGTGGGCATGGTGTCCACCCTGCTGCTCAAGGACACGTCGGACCGCACCGCCTGGCCGGTGTTCCAACCCGGCGGCACCGACGGCCTGCCCGGCTTTGGCCAGGCCAACAACGTGCTGCTGTTGCCCGACCCGGCCAGCTTCCAGACCCTGCCATGGCGCGAGCGCACCGGCTGGCTGCGCGCCCAGGCCTGGTTTGCCGACGCCACCCCAGTGCCCTACGACAGCCGCCGCCTGCTGCAGCGCGCCCTCGACCGCCTGGCCGCGCACGGCCACGGCCTGCGCTGCGGGCTGGAGGTGGAGTTCCACATCTACCGCATCATCGGCACCGAAGCGCAGACCGACCCGCACCGCGCCGCCTGGCCCGGCGAGCCGCCCGAGGTGGCCATGATCCACCCTGGCTACCAGCTGCTCTCCGAAGCCTGGTTGGACCGGGTGGACGCGCCGCTGCGCATCGTGCAGCGCACCGCCCAGGCGCTGGGCCTGCCGCTGCTCTCGCTGGAGGCGGAAATGGGTCCGAGCCAGGTGGAGGCGGTGTTCGACGTGACCGACGCCCTCACCGCCGCCGACCAGATGGTGCTGTTCCGCAACGCCGTCAAGATGGCGCTGCGCGACGCCGGCTACCACGCCACCTTCATGTGCCGCCCGCCGTTCCCGAACATCATGTCCAGCGGTTGGCATTTGCACCAGTCGCTCAGCGACCTGGCCACCGGCGCCAACGCCATGGTGCGAACGGAACCCCCGGCCGGCAGCACCGCGCTGGATGCCCGCCACACACTGTCGGATGTGGGCGCCCACTACCTCGCCGGCCTGCTGGAGCATGCCCGCGGCATGGCGGTGTTCTGCACCCCCACCGCCAACGGCTACGCCCGCTTCCGGCCCAACGCACTCGCGCCGCAGTCGGTGCAATGGGGGCGCGACAACCGGGGCGCCATGCTGCGCGTCATCGGCGGGGCGAACGATTCCGCCACCCGCATCGAAAACCGCATCGGCGAATCCGCCGCCAACCCCTACCTCTACCTGGCCGCGCAGATCGAGGCCGGGCTGGACGGCATCGAGCGCCGCCTCACCCCGCCCCCGGCCACCGAAGACCCCTACGGCACCCAGGCCACGCCCCTGCCCACCAGCCTGGGCGAAGCGCTCGACGCCCTGCACGCCGACACCGTGCTGGCCGAGCGCATCGGTGCCGACTGGGTGGCCTACCTCACCCAGATCAAACGCCTGGAATGGCAGCGCTTGTGCGATGCCGACGACCCGGACGCCTTCCAACGCCGCGAATACTTCAGCCGATTCTGATGATCACCTTCACCCTCGTATCCCCCGCCACCGGCACCGAGCGCACCGTCCAAGCCCAGCCCGGCCAGAGCCTGATGCAGGCCGCCATCGCCGCCAATGCCCCCGGCATTGAAGGCGACTGCGGCGGGCTGCTCACCTGCGCCACCTGCCACGTGTACGTGCGCGAACCCTGGCTGCAGCAACTGCCGCCCATGGTCGCCGACGAAGACAGCATGCTCGACTTCGCGGCCGCCGAGCGCCGGCCCAACAGTCGGCTGAGCTGCCAGATCCGCCTGACGCCAGAACTCGACGGGCTGGTGGTGGACCTGCCCAAAACCCAGTACTGAGCTCCGCACCGGGGCTGCGCCAGGGAAACCCTTGCAGCCCAACGGGTTTTTCCATCTTCCTAAAATTTCAGTAATTTCTGAAATTACGGAACGCCATGGAAATCACGCCGCTCACCCAGTCCTTCATTCACCACTTTGGCGAAATGGGCAGCCGCTGGGGCATCAACCGCACGGTGGGGCAGATGTACGCCTTGTTGTTCGTTTCGCGCCAACCCTTGTGTGCCGATGACATGGCCGAGGCGTTGGCCATCTCACGCTCCAACGTGAGCATGGGCCTCAAAGAGTTGCAGTCGTGGCAACTGGTGAAGCTGCGTCACTACCCGGGCGACCGGCGTGAATTCTTCGAAGCGCCGCAGGACATCTGGGCCATCTTCCACACCCTGGCCGAGCAACGCCGCCGGCGCGAGGTGGAGCCGACCCAGAGCATGCTGCGCGTGGCCCTGATGCAGCCCCCCGCCAGCGAAGACGAGGCCTACGCCCAGCAACGCATGAAGGAGATGCACGACCTCATCGAGCAGCTCATGAACTGGTTCGACGATGTTCAGAAACTTTCCCCCGACACGGCGCGTCAACTGCTGGACATGGGGGCAAAGGTGACCCGTGTGCTGGAGTTCAAGGACCGCTTGACCGGCAAATCTGCCAAGGGAGCCAACGCCGCCAAAGGCAAGGGCCATCCCAGCCCGGCCGCTTAACCATCCAGTGGAGCCGCCACCATGGAAATTGACACTCTGCTGCTGTCCCGCATCCAGTTTGCGGTCAACATCAGCTTCCACATCCTGTTCCCCACCATCACCATCGCTTTGTGCTGGTTTCTGGTGTTCTTCCGACTGCGGTTCGTGCAGACGCGCAACCCCGCCTGGGAAGAGGCTTACTACTTCTGGACCAAGGTGTTCGCGCTGACGTTCGCCCTTGGTGTGGTGTCGGGCATTGTGATGAGCTTCCAGTTCGGCACCAACTGGCCCGGGTTCATGGAGCGCACCGGCAACATCTCCGGGCCCCTCCTGGGTTACGAAGTGCTGACCGCGTTTTTTCTGGAGGCCAGCTTCCTGGGTATCATGCTGTTCGGTCGGGGCCGCGTGAGTGAACGGGTGCACCTGACGGCCACGTTGCTGGTGGCCCTGGGGACCACCTTGTCGGCGTTTTGGATCCTTAGCCTCAACTCATGGATGCAGACCCCTGCGGGGTACGAACTGGTCAATGGCGAATTCATGCCCAAGGACTGGATGGCGATTGTTTTCAATCCATCGTTCCCCTACCGCCTGGCGCACAAGCTGCTGGCGTCAGCGTTGACCGCTTCCTTCTTGATCGCTGGGTTGTGCGCCTGGCAATTGCTCAAAGGCAGCGCCACCCAAGGCACCCACAAGGCCTTGCGCGCGGCCGTGGCGGTGGCGGCGGTGGTGATTCCGCTGCAGTTCGTGGCGGGCGACATGCATGGCCTCAACACCCTGGAACATCAGCCCGCCAAAGTGGCCGCCATGGAAGGCATCTGGCACACCGAGCGCGGCGCACCGCTGACGCTGTTCGGCATTCCTGACGAGGAAGCTCAGACCACTCACTGGGCCATCAAAATCCCCAAGCTCGCCAGCCTGATCCTGACCCACGATATGGAGGGTGAGGTGCAAGGCATCAGTGCGTTCGAAGGGTCTCACCCGCCCGTGGCGCCGGTGTTCTACGCGTTTCGCCTGATGGTGGGTGTGGGAACGCTGATGCTGGTGGTTGCTGCCTGGGCGGCATGGCGCTTGTGGCCGCAACGCCATCAGACGGGAACCCGCCTGTCGCACCCACTGCTGTGGACCCTGTCGGGCATGGCGTTTTCGGGCTGGGTGGCCACCTTGGCTGGTTGGTACGTCACTGAAATTGGTCGTCAGCCCTACGTGGTGTATGGCCTGCTGCGCACGGCCGATGTCGCCACCCAAATTCCACCGGCCTACGTCAGCATTACCCTGGCTGCCTATGTGGTGGTGTATGGGTTGTTGCTGGTGACATACGTGGGCGTGCTCAAGTACATGGCCGAAAACCCCAAGCCCGTGGGTGTCCCGTCCCCAACGGGCGCAAGCCTGGGCAAGGCGGGAGCGTGACATGGGCATGGCCGAATTCCTCCCACTGTTCTTCCTTGCCGTGATGGGCCTGGCGCTGCTGGCCTACGTGGTGTTGGACGGCTACGACCTCGGCGTGGGCCTGCTGCTGCCCCGCGCCAGCGATGCGCACAAGGACACGATGATCCACAGCATCGGTCCGTTCTGGGATGCCAACGAAACCTGGCTGGTGCTGGGCGTAGGTGTACTGCTGGTGGCCTTTCCCAAGGCGCACGGGCTGGTGCTGCAGGCCCTGTATCTGCCGGTGGCGGTGATGTTGATCGGGCTCATCCTGCGCGGCGTTGCGTTCGACTTCCGCGTCAAGGCCCCGGC
>CAZGDZ010000141.1:0-6124 GCA_964524855.1 uncultured Macromonas sp. | reverse complement strand
GCCAGCCAGGGCGTCACGGTGAAGGCGATGGCCAGCGAAATCGCCATGCCCATGCTGGCGTTGATCGGGATCGGGCTCATGTACGGGCCCATCAGGCCGCTCACGAACGCCATGGGCAGCAGCGCCGCGATCACGGTGAAGGTCGCCAGGATGGTCGGGCCGCCCACCTCGTCCACCGCGCGCGGGATGATGACCGACAGCGGGGCCTCGGGCGTGAGCTGGCGATGCCGGTGGATGTTCTCCACCACCACGATCGCGTCGTCCACCAGAATGCCGATGGAGAAGATGAGCGCGAACAGCGACACCCGGTTCAGCGTGAAGCCCCAGGCCCAGGACGCGAACAGCGTGGCCGTGAGGGTGAGGATCACCGCCGCGCCCACGATCACCGCTTCGCGACGGCCCAGTGCCAGGCCCACCAGCACGATCACGCTGCCGGTGGCAAAAATCAGCTTTTGAATCAACTGGTTGGCCTTGGCTGCGGCCGTTGCCCCGTAGTCGCGGGTGATGCTGACCTGCACGCCGTCGGGGATGACGGTGTTTTGCAGTTGCGCCAGCCGCTCGGCGGCGCCGCGCGCCACGTCCACTGCGTTCTCACCGGGCTTCTTGGTCACGGCGAGGGTCACGGCCGGGTGGTTCTGGCCGGCTTGCGCGATATGGGCGTTGTCGGCCGTGCCGGGCGTGAACCACACATAGCGTTGCGGCAGTTGGGCGCCGCTTTCAATGCGCGCCACTTCGCGCAGGTAAATCGGGCGCGCCTCGCCCGCGTGGCCGGTCACGCCCACCACAATGTCACCCACGTCCCTTTCGTTCCGAAGGAACTCGCCTGTTTCCACCGTCAGCATGCCCGGCTCGCCGGGGGCGGGGTTCGGCTGGATCACGCTGCCCGAGGGCAGGGCTTGGTTGGCGGCCGCGATGGCGTTGTGCAGTTGTTGCACACTCACGCCGCGCTCGCGCAGGCGCGAGGGCTCCAGCCACACGTGCACCGCGCGGCCTGGACCACCCAGGGTGGCTACCTCGCGCGTGCCCGGCACGCGTTTCAGTTCGGTTTCCACCGAGTGCGCCACCCGCTCCAGTTCCAGCGCGCTGGCGGCGTCGGCGGTCCACAGGGTCGCGGCCAACACCGGCACATCGTCAATGCCCTTGGGTTTGACGATCGGAGGCATCACGCCCAGGCCCTGCGGCAGCCAGTCCTGGTTGGCATTGAGCACGTCGTACAGGCGCACCAGCGCTTCGGTGCGCGGCACGCCGACCTGGAACTGCACCGTCAGCACCGCCACGCCGGGCCGCGCCACCGAGTAGGTGTGTTCGATGCCCTGGATCTGTGAAAGCACCTGCTCGGCCGGTTGCGCCACCATCTTGGCCACGTCCGCGCTGGACGCGCCCGGGAACGGGATGATGACATTGGCCATCGTCACGTTGATTTGGGGCTCTTCCTCGCGCGGGGTCACCAGCACGGCAAACAGGCCCAGCAGCAAGGCCATCAGCGCCAGCAAGGGGGTGATGGCGTTGGTCTGAAAAGCGCGGGCCACCGCGCCGGAAAAACCCAGTCGCTCGGTCGCCAGGGTGTCAGGTTGGGGTGTGGGCTTCATGGCGCGTTTCTCACTGCGCCGCCGGGCGGGCCCCGGCCAAACCGGCGCGCACCGGGTCCAGCGCCACTTGGTCGCCCGCCTTCAGGCCCGCGAGAATTTCCACCCCCGCTTCGCCGTGGCTGGCGCCTGTGCGCACCGCCCGCAGCGCAAAGCCGGTCTGGCCTTCGCTGCGCGGGGTGGCCACGTACACGGCGGTCAGCTCACCCCGGCGCAACAAGGCGGACAGCGGCACCACCAACCGCTGCGCCGCACCGCCCACGAAACGCACCTGCGTCTGGCGGCCCGGCACCTGCTCTGCGCTGTCGGTTGGACTCAGGTCCAGGCGCCATTCCACCGTTTGCGACACGGCATCTGCCGCCGGGAGGCTGGTGCGCGCGGCGGGCGACACCCAGCGGTCGGTGCCAGGCAAGCGAACCTCAATGCGACTGGCCGCCTGCGCCAGCCCCTGTTGCGAAGCGGGCACATGCACCACCGCGCGAATGGGCTGTGGCGCGTACACCGTCAAAATGGGCGCGCCCGGCAGCGCCAGCGAGCCGGCCTCGGCGTGGGTGGACAGCACCCAGCCGTCGTAAGGGGCGGTCAGGCGGGTGTGGCCCTGGGCCACGGAGGCTTGCGCCTGCCCCGCTCGGGCCGCCGCCGCGCCGGCTTCCAGCGCCCGGTATTGGGCTTGCGCGGTGTCGAGGGCGGCTTGCGCCACAAACCCCTGAGTGCGCAATTCACGGGTGCGTTCGTAGGCGGCTTTGGCGTTGGCCAGTGCGGCGTCGGCCTGGGCCACACCAGCCTGCGCCTGGGCCACGCCCGCCTGGGTGGCGCGGTCGTCGATCACGGCCAGCACTTGGCCCGCCTTCACGCGGTCGCCGGCCTTCACATTCAAGCTGGCGATCCGGCCACTGGCTTGCGCCGACAGCACGCTTTGCTGCACCGCTTGCAGGCTGCCGTCGATCACCAGCCCGGCGCCGACCGAGCGTTCCCCCACTGTCACCACCGCCACGGCAGGCCCGTCGGTGGCGGATTTGTCTGCGGCCTGGGCCGACAGGCTGGTTTTCAGCAGCACGGCACCCAGCAGCGCCAACGTCAGGCCACCGATCATCAGGTGGCGGCGGCCGAGCGGGCGCGGGGCCGGGCCGGCGGAGGCAAGAAAAGCGAGCAGGGGTGCAGACATCGGGGCATCTCCAAGATGGCCCGAATTATAGATAAATACCCCATGGGGTACAAGTCTCCTTGGCGCCAAGGCTTCATCCGCCCTGGTCGTCCCGAGCGTCAGGCCGGTTTGTAACGGGCCACCTGGCGCACGCAATACACAAACGCCAGTGCCGCCAACGCCAGCGTGGCATACGCCACCCGCAAGCCCCAGGCATCGGCCAACGCCCCCATCACCAGCGCAGCCAGTTGGGCGCCGCCGGCAAACGCAATCATCAACAAGGCCGACAGGCGCGGTGCTTCGTGCGCAAACCGGCGCAGTGCACTGCCCAGCAAAATCGGAAATGCGACCGATACCCCCAAGCCGGCGGCAAAGTTGCACAGCGCCAGCCAGGCAAACGGCGCCCCGGTCGGTGTCAGCCACAGGCCCAGCAACGCGGTTGTGGCCAGCCAGCCCAGCCGGCGGATCTTCTGTTCCATGCTCAGCCGGCTGGGCAGGAAGGCCTGCCAGATCCGTCCCGCCACCATGCCCGCCATCAAAAAGCCCAGCGCCAGTCGGGCGCCCTGCTCGTGTACACCCAGGGCCTCGTTGGCAAAGCTCACGAACCAGAAATACTGCCCCCACTCGGTCAGGCCGCTGCACACACCCGCCAGCAGCACCCAGTGCACCAGGGGTTGGCGCAGCAGCCCCGCGTAACCCAGTGGCGGAGTGGGGTGGGCGCCAGTGGCTTCGGCGTGCTGGGTGTCGGTGCGAAAGCGCACCCGGCGCAGGCGGCGCCGCTGCAGCGTCAGTGCCATCAGCCCCACCGCCAGCAGGCCGAACACGGCATAGGGTCCGCGCCAGTTGGGGGTGTACAGCACCACGGCGGTCACCATCAGCGGCGACAGCACGGTGCCCAGGCTGTAGCCGACGTCCACCAGGCTGATGATGCGGGTGCGTTGTTCCGGGTCGTCGCTCATCTCGGCCAGCAGGCCATGGCCCAGGGTGAACAGTGCGGTCTCGAAGGTGGCGATGGTCACCATGAAAAACGCCAGCCAGACGAAGCGTTCGGCCAGCAACACCCCAGCCAGTGCCAGCAGCACCAGGGCGGAGTACGTCACCAGCAAACGGTAGGGCGAGAAGCGCTTGGCGATCGAGCCGCCCAGCAGCGAGCCGATGGCGCCGCCCGCGCTCCAGAACGCCATCAGCCAGCCCACCTGCTGGAACGACACCCCCATCTGTGCACGCAGGTTCGGGGTGATGGCGCCCAGCAAGGCGCCGAAGATGCCCCAGGACACCGCGCAATACAAAATCACCCAGGCGACGTAGGGCAGGCCGCGCAGGACGGTCCAAGGAGCGGGGTGGGGGTGGTGCATGGGTCGTTCGGCAGTGGGTAAACCCCGTCGATTCTGCGGCCAGATGCCCCCCGGCCTACCCCGTTACCGGAAAAAGAACCGCGCTGTAACCGTGGTGTGGTCTGCGTTCAGTCGGCGATGTGGAAGGGCACGCGCGGCGCCACCGCGCACAGCAATTCGTAGCTGATGGTGCCCGCGGCCCGAGCCACCTCGTCCACCGGCAGGGCGGCACCGTGGGCGGACACGCCCCACAGCACCACTTCGCTGCCCATGCCGGCCGTGACCCCGGCCGCGTCCAGCGGGGCCAGGTCCACGGTGACCATGTCCATGCTGACCCGGCCAATCAGCCGGGTGCGCACGCCTGCCACCAGCACCGGGGTGCCGGTGGGCGCGTGGCGCGGGTAGCCGTCGGCGTAACCGCACGCGACCACGCCCAGCCGCATCGGAGTCTCGGTCACGAAGCTGGAGCCATAACCCACGGTGTCGCCCGCCTGCAACTGCTGGACCCCAATGATGCGGCTCGACAGCGTCATCGTCGGCCGCAGATCCCAGTCGGCGGCGGTGCGGGTGGGGTGGTCGGGCGCGCTGCCGTACAGGGCAATGCCTTCGCGCACCCAGTCGGCCGCCAGCGTGCGAGCGCCCCCACCTTGCAGCGGGGTTTGCGCGTACCGCAGCAGCGCAGCGCTGTTGCACAAGGTGCGCTCGCCCGGTAGGTCGGCCGTTTCGGCTTCGAAGGCCGCGACCTGGTGGGCCACGCCACGCGGCCCATCCGCATCGCTGAAATGGGTCATCAACGAAATTTCGTCCACCTGCGGCAAGGCGTTCAGGCGCGTCCAGGCGGCGCGGAAGGCTCCGGGCCGGAACCCGAGCCGGTTCATCCCGCTGTTGAGCTTGAGGAACACGCGGTGGGGCTGGTGGGTTTTGTGGGCGGCCAGCCAGTCGATCTGTTCTTCGCAGTGCACCGTGTGCCACAGGTTCAGGCGCGAGCAGAGTTCCAGATCGCGCGCCTCGAACACGCCTTCCAGCAGCAGGATCGGGCCGCGCCAGTCGAGTGCGCGCAGTCGCTCGGCCTCGGCCATGTCCAGCAAGGCAAACCCGTCGGCGCCGCGCAGGGCCTCGTGCACCCGCTCAATGCCGTGGCCGTAGGCGTTGGCTTTCACCACCGCCCAGACCCGGGTGTCGGGCGCGGCCTGACGCGCGCGGGACAGGTTGTGCTTCAAGGCGCTGGTGTGGATGGTGGCGAGAATGGGACGGGGCATGGTTAACTCGTTAAAAATGCGACTGCTGCCATGCTATAACCCGCGCTGAGCAGGAGACATGCATGGGCCGCTTCGGCCACACTGTTGCACAAAACCGCCTTCCCAACGCTGATACGCATTTCAAATCATGGCCATGAAGCGCGGTTTCTACACCATCATGACGGCGCAGTTCTTCAGCTCGCTGGCGGACAACGCGTTGTTCGTTGTGGCGGTGGAACTGTTGCGTGGGCGTTCGTCGCCCGAATGGCAGGCGGCCGCGCTGGTGCCCATGTTTGCGCTGTTCTATGTGCTGCTGGCACCGTTCGTGGGGGCGTTTGCCGACTCCCGCCCCAAAGGCCAGGTCATGTTCATCAGCAACGCCATCAAAGTGGTGGGTTGCCTGCTGATGCTGACCAGCGTGCATCCCTTGTTGGCCTACGCCATCGTCGGGCTGGGCGCTGCGGCGTATTCGCCGGCCAAGTATGGCATCCTCACCGAGCTGCTGCCGCCGTCCCAGTTGGTCAAGGCCAATGGCTGGATCGAGGGGCTGACCATCGCGTCCATCATCCTGGGTGTGGTGCTGGGCGGGCAACTGGTGGGGCCGCTGGTGTCGGGTCACCTGCTGGCTTGGGAGCTTCACATTCCTGGTTTGGGTCGTGTGCTGGACACCCCGGCCGAAGCCGCCATTGCCCTGTTGGTGCCAGTGTATGGCCTGGCGGCCTGGTTCAACACCCGCATTCCCCGCACCGGCGCCCCGGTGCGCCACATGCCGACCAACCCGCTGGCGCTGTTGCCCGATTTCTGGATTTGCAACAGTCGCCT
>CAZGDZ010000140.1:3506-6143 GCA_964524855.1 uncultured Macromonas sp. | reverse complement strand
CCCAAACACACGAACCCCGCACCTAACCCCTGTGGGGTTTGTTGTTTGCGCAACCAGATTGCACACTGCCATGCAAGTCGCAAGGGCAACCAAACGACGAAACGCAACCTCGTGATGAGGTCGCACCTTCCCGTAGCTGGAGATTGACCGGCTCGGGGCTTCGGCCCTGAGCCAGCCAGTCGAATGCGCGACCTTTTGGGGCCACTCCGACAAGTGGCAGGGACGCATGGCAACTACTCAAGCTGAGTATTTTCAAGAGCACGCCGCTGATGGCGATTTGACCGATGCACAGATGGCCGAGCTTCTGGCTCTGCCCGAGGGCGATACCGCGACTCTGTTCGCGGACAGCGGGAAGCCCACCCCAGCACCTGAGCAAACGGCAGTCGATACAAGCGCGAGCGCACCAACAACCGACACGACAACCCCGGCAGACAAGCCGACCCTTCTTGCCAAGGACGGTGTGCACACCATCCCCTACGACAAGCTGGTCGAGGCACGCGAAGCCGAGAAGCACTGGAAAGCCCAGGCTGAAGCAGCCCAGCAACAACTGGCGCAGCTTCAAGCCCAAGCCAACCAGCGAGCCGCCGCAGGGCAGGCACCTACCGCTACAGACGTGGCCGCTGCAACAGCTGCAGCTGCGATTGATGCCGGTGTGGACCCAGACCTGTTCGGTGACTTCTCGGAAGAGTCCATTGCCAAGGGTGTGCAAAAACTGGTGGATGCCCGCCTGGCAACCATCGAGGCCAAGCTTGCAGCGACCCTACAGCCGCTGCAGGCCAAGGCACAGATGACCGAGGCCGAAAGGCACTTCGCCGCCATCCACGCCGCACACCCAGACGCTGAATCGGTCGCTGAAAGCGCAGAACTGAGGAGCTGGATCAACCAGCACCCCAGCTTTGTGCGCAGCGGCTTCGAGGCGGTACTTGCCCAGGGCACGACCGAACAGGTCATCGAGATGTTGAGTGCGTTCAAGGCTGCGACAGGAAGGACTCAAACGCCTAACGCTGCTGCGCAAAACGCAGAAGCCACCGCGAAAGCGGTCATTGCCAAGGCCCAAACAGCCGGGCCAGCCAGCTTGTCGGACATCCCCGGCAGTGCAGCAGGTCCGGCTGATGAACTGGAAGCGATGAGGCAAATGTCGGCAACCGATTTGATGGGGAAGCTGGAAGGCAAAACCCCTGAGCAGATCGAGGCGCTGATGGCGCGGCTCTTGTAGCCAAGTTTTGACACGTACAGGCAACGCCGGGATGGCGTAGCCCCCACCCAACGAAGGAGTCCATCATGGGCAGCAAGACGAATATCCCCTACGGCCACCCAATGGCCAAGGTTGTACAGGCCGCTGGTCTGTTCACCGCACACATGGCTCGCAACACGACCATGAACCGCCTCACCGGCAAGATGCCTACCCAGGCTGACACCGAGGGCACACTGCGCAAGCAAACCAGCTCGCACTACCCCATTGTCCGCGCCATGGACTTGGGCAAGAAGATGGGTGACGAGGTCGAGTTCGACCTGCTGAACCCCGTCAGCGGCAAGCCCATCATGGGTGGCGAGAACGCCGAAGGCCGTGGCGTTGGTATGTCGTTCAGCCAAGACCGGCTGCGCGTCAACCAGGCCCGCTTCCCCATCTCCGCTGGTGACACCATGAGCCAGATTCGCAGCCCCCACGAGCTGCGCACCTTGGCCCGTGCCTCTGCCCAAGCCTTCATGGACCGCTACGGCGACCAATCCATGCTGGTTCACATGGCCGGTGCCCGTGGTTTCCACAACAACATCGAGTGGGCTGTACCCCTGGCTGCTGATCCTGACTTTGCGAAGATCATGGTCAACCCGGTCAAGGCTCCCACCAAGAACCGCCACTACATGAGCACCGGTTCCGGCATCGAAGCCTTCACCCAGTCTGGTGGCGAGGTGTCGATTGCCACGACCGACGTGTTCAACATGGGCGTGGTCGATGGCATCCGCACGGTGATGGACACCATCGCTTTGCCTCCCCCTCCAGTGATCTTCGAGGGCGACAAGGCTGCGACCGACTCCCCCCTGCGCGTGCTGCTGGTGTCTCCAGCCCAGTACAGCGGTTTTGCACAGGACAGCACCTTCCGTCAACTGCAAGCAAGCTCCATGGCTCGTGCGCAGCAAGCGGGCATGCACCCACTGTTCTTGGGCGAAGCTGGTCTGTGGAACGGCATCCTGATCATCAAGATGCCCAAGCCCATCCGCTTCTACGCTGGCCAGCCCATCAGCTACTGCGCCTCTTACACCAGCGCCACCGAGTCCACAGCCACCGTGCCCGCATCGTTCGGCACGACCCACGCTGTTGACCGCGCCATCCTGTTGGGTGGCCAAGCTCTGGCCGAGGCGTTCGCCAAGCACAACGGCTCTGGTGGTCCTTTCTTCTGGAGCGAGAAGGAACTGGACCACGGCGACAAGCTGGAACTGCTGTGCGGAACGATTCGCGGCTGCTCGAAAGTGCGCTTCGAGATCGACCACGGCGACAGCAAGCAGCTGACCGACTACGGCGTGACCGTGATCGATACCGCTGTGGCCATCCCTGCGCAAGCCTGATGACATGGGCGGGCTTTGCGGCTCGCCCAGTCTTTGAACCATTTCACTTTTGAAGGAGCCACATCATGGCAA
>CAZGDZ010000140.1:0-3496 GCA_964524855.1 uncultured Macromonas sp. | reverse complement strand
AGGACAGCCAGAACTTCGGCGCTGTTCCCTATGGCAACCTCACCACGCTGGAATACGCCGTGGCCACCGCCTCCAATGGCTCTGTTGTCGGGTCTGACTCTGCAGCCGCTGTTGCCTCCGGCGACGTGGTTCGCTTGGGCATCCTGCCTGCTGGCTTTCGCCTGCATGACAGCCTGACCATCGTGTCCACCGCCTTTACCGCTTCTGTGGTGGGCACCATCGGCTTTGCCTACGTCGATGGCGTGGATGACACCGCAGTGCCCCAGGATGCCGATTACTTCGGTGCCTCTGTGGCGATCAACACCGCTGGCCGCTACCGCGCTTCCAACACCGCTGTGGTCCCTGTGACGCTACCCAAGGACGCATGGCTGACCATCACCACCGGTGGTGCCAACAACGCCAAGGCTGCTGCCGCCACCGTTTTGGTGACCGGTGAACACGTAGGCGTGTAACCCACGCTTGAGCGCCCCGGATTCGTCCGGGGTCATCAACCACAGCAGATTTGACCAATGACCTCCACCATTGCCATCACCTACATCGGCCACCGCCCCGTTTACAAAGACGGTGCGTGCGGCTCTGGCGTGACTTTTGAGCAAGGCCAAACCCTGGCCATACCTGAGCGGTACGCCATTCAGATGCTCAAGCACCCATCGGTGTACGTGCGGGCATCGGGCAAGGATGCAAAGTCTGCTGTGGTTCCTGATGTGCCCAGCACCGAAGATGCCGATGCGAAGGCCAAAGAGTTCCACGACCAGCAGGACATGCGAGACACCATCGCCCGCATGGACAAGGAGTCGCTGAAAGCCTTTGCCCAGACCCACTGGCGCATTGCCCTCGATGGCCGCAAGTCTGCCGAATCCCTGCGCGCCGAGGTGTCGCAGCACTTTGACCAGTATGGTGTCGCATGAACCTGGAGCAGCTTCGCGCACGCTTCCGACTTGAATCGGATGACATGGTTCAACCCTACCTGTGGTCCGATGCCGCAGTGACGGGATGGCTCAACGATGCCGCCGATGAAGCCGCAAACCGCGCTCTGCTGATTCACGATGTGAGCACCACCTCCGTGTGCCAGATCGCCGTGACCGCCAATGTGGCGGCCTACCCAGTCCACACCAGCGTGATCAACATCACCCGTTGCGCCTTTGTGCCGACCGGTGACACCCAAGAGGTGGTTCTGTTTGGCTCGACCGAGTACGAGTTGGACCAAGAGACACCAGGCTGGCGCACGATGCAGGAAGTCCCAACTGCTTTTGTGCACAAGGACACATCCATCCGGCTCAATCGCCTCCCGCCCGCTGGCATGCTGCACATGGAGGCCAACCGCCTGCCATTGGCACCGATGGCCCTGGCCACTGACGCGCCAGAGTTGGCTGCCATCCACCACCGCCACCTGGTGCAATGGGCGCTGCACCGCGCATTCAGCATCCCCGACACCGAGACGATGGACCCGCAGCGCGCCGAACGTGCCGATCGCCAGTACACCAGCATCTTTGGCCTGCGCCCCGACGCAGACACTCGACGTCGGCAGGAAAACAGCCGCCCGCACCGCAACGCCTGTAGCTGGCTGGGGTGACGCACATGACGCCACACAGCTTTGATCTGACAACAGCCAAAGAATTTGTGGGCGACGCCCGTGTGCGCGTCATCGAGGGCAAAGCCCGCGCCGATGCCGAGCTGGGCACACACGCCTATGCCCCGCCCGACAAAAACGCCCACGACTATCTGGGTCAAGTGCGCGAGGACATGGAATCCACCGTGTACCTGCACGCTTTCAAGAAGCGCCTGGACCGTATTGCGCGCAAAGCCGGGGTGACGCATGGTCACACTTGACCGCTTCAAGGGTTTGAACAACGTCACCGACCCAATGCGGCTGGACATGGGTTGGCTCACGCAGGCCGACAACATCCATGTGACCGACAGCGGGGCGCTGACCAAGCGCGAGGGCTACGCGCTCACCCGTGCTGGTGCGTTCCAGAGCGCCTACAACACGCTGGACTTCACCCGCACCTACCTGGCCACCGCTGACCAGATTCAGACCATCGACGGTCGCGTGGTGCATGCCCTGGCATCGAGCAGCCCGCTGTTTTGGGCCGATGTCAACGGGTTCGTCTACTTCAACAACGGCACCGACGCTGGCGTGATCGGCCCCGACCACGCGGTTTCCGCCTGGCGCGGCGTGGCCGTGTCCGATGGCGAAGGCTTCAAGGACGCGGACGGCACCGAGCGCGAGGTGCTGTACGACACCCTGCCCATCGACACCGATGTGATCCAGCACTGGACGGGGCGCATGTACGCCGCGCAGTGGCTGGCCGGCGAGGATCAGACCGTGATTTGGTTCAGCGAGCCGTTGGGCTACCACCTGTTCAGCCTGGACGCCAACTTCCTGATCGTGCCGGGGCGGGTTCACATGCTGGCCCCGCACCCCGAGGCGCTGCTGATCGGCACCGACCGGCGCATCCACGCCTACACGGGCGAGGGCCTGACCCAACTGGCCGACTACGGCGTGTCACCCGGTCAGCACTGGAGCTTGGATGAGCAGCGCGTGCTGTTCTGGAGCGTGCGCGGCCTGTGCGCGGCACTGCCGTTTGAAAACCTTACCGATAACCACGTCAGTTTTCCGCCCGGTTTGAATGCAGGCGGCTGTCTCATCGAGATAGGCGGGCAACGCCGGTACCTCGCACTTTTGCAAACGGGCGGACAGCCCTTCAACGCTTTTTAGGAGTAACACAAATGATCCGCTTTTCTACCGGATTGAGGAACAACCTCGCAGGCGCGACCGGCTTTGCTGGCAGTTTCGCCAATGGCGTCATTGAGATCTACACCGGCTCGCAGCCGTCCTCTGCCGACAACGCCGTGACGGGCACGTTGCTGGGCACCATCACCCTTGCGGGCGGTTCGTTCACCCCCGGCTCACCCACCAACGGCCTGACCTTTGCCGCGCCCTCTGCTGGCTCTGTGGCGAAGTCGGGCGTGTGGTCGTTCGTCGGCGTGGCCGCTGGCACCGCTGGCTGGTTTCGCTTGAAAGCCAACGCTGTTGATGCCGGTCTGCTGTCCACCACGGCGGTTCGCATGGATGGCAACTGCGGCACGTCTGGCGCAGACCTGAACATTTCCAACATCAACGTGGCCGTTGGCGCACCCAACACGGTCGACACGTTCGTTTACACCCAACCAGCACAGTAAGGAACCGCCATGATCAAAGTCTCAACCGGATTGCGCAACAAGGTGCTGGACACCGGCTCACTGCGCAGCCGCCTGAACCTGGGCTTCATCCGCATCTACTCAGGTGCCGAGCCTGCCACCGCCGACGCGGCTGTGACCGGCACGCTGCTTTGCACGATCTCTGTCAGCGGCGGCGGCACTGGCTTGTCGTTCGATGCCGCTGCTGTCAACGGCGTGCTGGCCAAGAGCGCAGCGGTGTGGTCGGGTGACATCGTGGCGACTGGCGTGGCGGGCTACTACCGTTTTGCCGCACCGGGCGACACAGGCGCGAACA
>CAZGDZ010000139.1:0-6155 GCA_964524855.1 uncultured Macromonas sp. | reverse complement strand
CTGCCGGTGCCGGTGACGGTAGCCCCCACCTTTCAGGGCGACCGGCTGGACGTGAGCCTGCAGGCCAGCTGGCTGATCTGCCGCAAGGAGTGCATTCCTGAAGAGGCGCGGTTTCGGTTGAGCATCCCGGCGCAGGTGTCCACCGCCGGGCATGCGCAAGCGTTCCAAGCGGCCTGGAGCAGCGCGCCGCAAAGTCAGGCGGCGCAAGGCAGCTCACTGCAACCCGCCGACACCCAACTGGCGGTGCGCCTGGAGGGGTTGCCGCCAGCTTGGGCCGGCAAACCGCTGGAGTTTTTCCCGGAAACCCCGGGCCTGATCGAACCGGGCAAACCGTGGCAGCAGCGCTGGGACGGCGCGGTGTGGACCGCCAGCTTGCCCCTGTCGCCCCACCGCAGCGAAAGTCCTGCGGCGGTGCCGCTGCTGGTCGCGCTGGCGCAGCCGCCTGGCCAGGGGCCAGGCTTGCCCGGGCGGGCATTGAGCGTGAACGTGACCACGGACTGGCCTGCCACTTCAGCAGCCACCACGGGTGTGTCAGACGCGCTGGCTGCCGCCTTGGCCGAAAACGCCGCGCGGGCATCGGCCGCACCAGCAGCAACGGGCGGCTGGTGGTTGGCTTTGCTCGGCGCGCTGGTGGGCGGGCTGATCCTCAATCTCATGCCCTGTGTGTTTCCGGTGCTGGCCATCAAGGTGCTCGCGTTTTCCCGCCACGGGACCGACCGGCGCGCCCACCGCCTGGGCGGGCTGGCCTACACCCTGGGGGTGGTGCTGTCGTTCATGGCCTTGGGCGGCTTGCTGCTGGGCCTGCGTGCTGCCGGCGAGCAACTGGGCTGGGGGTTTCAACTGCAAAACCCCGCCGTGGTCGCGGGCCTGGCCACCCTGTTCACGTTGATCGGACTGAACTTGGTCGGCCTGTTCGAGTTTGGCCGCATGCTGCCCTCGTCTTGGGCCAGCCTGCAGGCGCGGCACCCGGTGGCCGACGCCTTCCTCACGGGCGTACTGGCCACGGCCATTGCGTCGCCCTGCACCGCGCCGTTCATGGGTGCCTCGCTGGGGTTGGCGGTCACTTTGCCGGCCACACAAGCGTTGGGCGTGTTCGCCACCCTGGGGTTGGGCATGGCCCTGCCCTACCTGCTGGCCAGCTGGGTGCCCGCCGTAGCGCGCGCGCTGCCGCGCCCTGGCGCTTGGATGGACACCTTCCGCCAACTCATGGCCTTCCCGATATTTGCCACCGTCGTCTGGCTGCTGTGGGTGCTGGGCCAGCAAAGCGGCATTGACGGCGCGGCGGCCCTGCTGCTGCTGCTGGTGATGCTGGCAATGGTGGTTTGGGCCATGACCCGGACTGGCACCAGCCGCCGCTGGTTGGCGCCGTTGGCCATCGCGGGATTTCTGTGGGTCGGGTGGTCCATCGGGCCCCAAGTGACCGAGCCCTCGGAAAGCGGTACCACCGCTACTCCCACCAGTGTCGCTGGATTGACTTGGGAAGCCTGGAGCCCTGGCCGCGAAGCCGAACTGCTGGCCCAGGGCCGCCCGGTGTTTGTAGACTACACGGCCGCTTGGTGCGTGACTTGCCAGTACAACAAACGTACCACACTGGCAGACCCTGACGTGCTGCGCGCGGCCGCCGACAAGCAGGTGGCCCTGCTGCGAGCCGACTGGACCCGCCGTGACCCCGACGTAACCGCCGCCCTGAGCCGCTTGGGGCGCAACGGCGTGCCCGTTTATGTGCTGCACGCGGGACAACGGCCGCCGGTCGTGCTCTCAGAGATTCTGTCCACCGACGAAGTGCTGGCCGCGCTGTCGGCCCTGTGAACGACGCTGTGCGGCACTGACCGAGCTTCAGCCTGCGACAATTACAGGATGAGCACGACCTTCGCCCCCCTGCAGAACGACACCTTCCTGCGCGCCTGCCTGCGCCAGGCGACCGACCACACCCCCGTCTGGCTGATGCGCCAGGCTGGCCGCTACCTGCCCGAGTACCGCGCCACCCGCGCCCAGGCCGGCAGCTTCATGGGCCTCGCCACCAACGTGGACTACGCCACCGAAGTGACGCTGCAGCCGCTGGAACGCTACGACCTGGACGCGGCCATCTTGTTCAGCGACATCCTCACCGTGCCCGACGCCATGGGCCTGGGCCTGAGCTTTGCGCTGGGCGAAGGCCCCAAGTTCGCCAAAACCGTGCGCACCGAGGCCGACGTGGCCCAGCTCGCCGTGCCCGACATGGACAAGCTGCGCTATGTGTTCGACGCGGTCACCTCCATCCGAAAAGCTTTGAACGGCCGGGTGCCGCTGATAGGCTTTTCGGGCAGCCCCTGGACGCTGGCCTGCTACATGGTCGAAGGCGGAGGCAGCGACGACTACCGCCTGGTCAAAACGCTGATGTACCAGCGCCCCGACCTGATGCAGCGCGTGCTGGAAATCAACGCCGACGCGGTGGCGCTGTACCTGCGCACGCAAATCGAAGCCGGCGCGCAGGCCGTGATGATTTTCGACAGCTGGGGCGGCGTGTTGGCCGACGGCAACTTCCAGCAGTTCAGCCTGGCGTACACGAAGCGCGTGCTGGACCAACTGCCCAAGGAACACAACGGCCAACGCATCCCCCGCATCGTGTTCACCAAGGGCGGCGGCCTGTGGCTGGACGACATGAACACCCTGGACTGCGACGTGCTGGGCCTGGACTGGACGGTGAATCTGGCCAAGGCCCGCGCGGCTGTGGGCGGCGCGGTGGGTGGCGCCGGCAAGGCGCTGCAAGGCAACCTGGACCCGAACGTGCTGTTCGCCCAGCCGGACCAGGTGGCGGCCGAGGCGGTGAAGGTGCTGGAGAGCTTTGGCGCCCCGCACACCGATCGCAGCACCACCGGCCCGACGCACATCTTCAACTTGGGGCACGGCATCAGCCAGCACACCCCGCCCGAGAGCGTGAAGGTGCTGGTGGACACGGTGCATGCGCATTCGCGCCTGATGCGCCAGGCCGTCCGCTGAGGCATGGGCGCCACACGGCCAAAGGGCGGCGCACCAAAGCGGCCCGCCAGCGCACGAAAAACGCTGGCTTAGCACAAAAATGGGGAGGTCAAGGGCGTCTGGCTCGGGCCTTATGCACAAAAATCGGTGTGCGGTGCAGCAAACTGCGCGCAGCAACTAATTTTCGGGCCAGGAAGTCAAACCACCGCTAAGCTGTTGATTTTATTGAGCGCCAGAAATTGCTGCGTTTTTCAGCAAGCCAATGAAAGGCTTGATTTTCAAGGCCTGGGTCGAGAATTTCAGCAACTATCAACAAAGTTATCCACAGAAAATCTGGGCAAGTGCCGGAAGCTTTGACAAATCAATGACTTACCCGTTTTTTCGCGGAAATGACTGAAAAAACCGCGCCCAAGCCCGCCCATTGGGTCGAGGTGGTGATCACCACCCCGGCCCACAGCGGCCTGGGCGACACGTTGAGCTACCGGAGTGAGCAAGCACTTGCAGCTGGCAGCTTGGTCAGGGTGCCTTTGGGCCACCGAGTCATTTTGGGTGTGGTGTGGCGATGTGACACCGAGCCCCCACCGGACCTCGATCCGGCCCAGGCGCGCGACGTGGCCGACACGCTAGACAGCCTGCCCCCGTTGAACGACACATGGCGCCAACTGGTGACTTTTGCCGCGCGTTACTACCAGCGCAGCTTGGGCGAGGTGGCTTTGTCGGCCTTGCCGCCCGCGCTGCGCGATCTGACGCCCGAGCAATGGCAGCGCCGCCTGAAGCGCCACGCCAAAACGGTGCACGCCATCAATGCGCCATCGCCCCCTGCCCTGGACCCGACCGAGGAACAGGCCCGCGCCCTGACCGCCTTGCACGCGGCGCACAAGCCGGTGCTGCTGTTCGGCGCCACCGGCAGCGGCAAAACCGAGGTTTATCTGCAAGCGGTGGCCCGCCTGCTGGAACAAGACCCGCAGGCCCAAGCCTTGGTGATGGTGCCCGAAATCAACCTCACCCCCCAATTGGAGCACCGGCTGCGCGAGCGGTTTGCCAACCACCCGTTGGTCACCCTGCACAGCGGCTTGACGCCGGCCCAGCGGCTGCAGCATTGGCTGACCGCCCACCTGGGGCAGGCTCGCATCGTGCTGGGCACCCGCATGGCGGTGTTGGCCAGCCTGCCGCGCTTGCGCCTGATCGTGGTGGACGAGGAACACGACCCCAGCTACAAAAGCCAGGAAGGGGCGCGGTATTCAGCACGCGATCTGGCCATCTACCGCGCCGCGCTGGAAAGCCAGGAGCATGCACCGGGACATTGCCAGGTGGTGCTGGGTTCCGCCACGCCATCGTTGGAAACTTGGCACGCGGCCGACAAAGGCCGCTACCTGCGGCTGGACATGCCGCAACGGGTGGGCGGCGGGCAGTGGCCTCGGCTGCGGCTGGTGGACATGCAGCAGCAACCCAAGCACACGGTGCTGGCGCCAGCGCTGATCCAGGCCATGGCCGAACGGGCCGCCCGGGGTGAGCAGAGCATGGTGCTGCTCAACCGCCGGGGTTACGCCCCCGTGCTGGCCTGCCACGACTGCGGCTGGAAAAGCGACTGCCCCCACTGCAGCGCGCACGCGGTGTTCCACAAGATCGACCGCACCCTGCGCTGCCACCACTGCGGCCACACCACACGGGTACCGCGCGCTTGCCCGGAGTGCGGCAACCTGGACATCACCCCGATCGGACGGGGCACCGAGCAGATCGAGGAACAATTGGCCGGGCTGCTGGCCGACGACCGCCGCCCCGACGGCAGCCCGGTGCGCGTAGCCCGGATCGACGCCGACGTGACGCGGGCCAAAGGCAGCCTGGAAAGCCGGCTGGCCGAGATGCATGCCGGGGACGTGGACGTGCTGGTCGGCACCCAAATGATCGCCAAAGGCCATGATTTCCGGCGCATTACCCTGGTGGCCAGTGTCAACACCGACAGCGGCCTGTTTGCCAGCGACTACCGCGCCCCCGAGCGGCTGTTCGCCCTGCTGCTGCAAGCCGCTGGCCGAGCCGGGCGCGATGCGGCGTTTATGGCCCAAGGTGGACGACAAGCCGAGGTGTGGGTGCAAACCTGGTACCCGCAGCACCCGCTGTTCGCGGCACTGCAAAAGCACGACTACCCCGCCTTCGCGGCGCAGGAACTGGAGGAACGGCAAGCCGCGCAAATGCCGCCGTTCGCCTACCAGGCACTGGTGCGGGCAGAAGCGCGCACTCAGGAAGCCGCCCAAGCCTTTCTGCGCTTGGCCACCGAGGCCGGCGAAGGCCTGCCCGGGCGCGCCCAGCTCATGCTGTACCCGCCCATGCCCATGACCATCCAACGCGTCGCGAACGTGGAACGCGCGCAGATGCTGGTCGAGACCGACCATCGGCCAGCCTTGCAGGCGTTTCTGGCGGCTTGGCAAAGCCATTTGCACCCGCTGCGCAGCCACCCCGAGGCACGCGGGCTGATCCGCTGGGCCATCGACGTGGACCCGCTGGGGATGTGAAACTCAGCGCAGCAGCGCTACCGCGCCCGAAAAGGTCAGAAATGCCAGCGCGGTGGACACCAGAATGATGCGCGCGATGCGCCCGTTGTCGGCGCCAAAGCGCTCGGCCAATAGCGACACGTTGCTCGCGCTCGGCAGGGCCGACACCAGCACCATCACCGTCAACGCCACCGGGTCCAGCGGCACGCCCACGGCGATGGCCAAGGTGCCCACCAGCCACACGAGCGCGGGGTGGAAGAACAATTTGAGCAAAGCCACCGGCACGTAATCGCCCAACGGCATCGGGTGATCGGACTGCATCTGGGAGCGCGCCAGCACCGCCCCGATGGTGAACAGCGCCACCGGCGAAGCCGCGTCCGCCAACAGCCAAACGGTTTTCTCGATCGGGCCGGGCAACTGGAACTGCAACGCCGACGCCAAGCCGCCCAGCAGAATGGCCCACGGCATCGGGTTGCGCAACACACCACTCAGCGCTTTGCCGGCGGCTGCCGCCGCGCCACCTTCACGCTGGTCCAGACGCGACAAGGCAATGCACAAAGAGCTGGTGACCACCATGTCCGCCACGATCAGCACGATGACCGTGCCCACGCTGCCCGGTCCCATCAACGCGGCCAGCAAGGGCACCCCCATGAAACCGGTGTTCGGGAATGCTGCCACCAGCGCGCCGAACGAAGCGTCGTTCCAGCC
>CAZGDZ010000138.1:0-6253 GCA_964524855.1 uncultured Macromonas sp. | reverse complement strand
GGCTCCATTCTGGTTTCGATGAACGAAACCCGTCGCGCCGAAATTCCCAACATCATTGGTGGCGAGGCCGCGGCCATCACGCAGCAGGGCAACCCCTATGTGTTTCGCGCGTCTTTCACGCAAGCTGCCGCCATGCCCAAGGTGGCGCGCTATCTGAACGAAAACCTCAAGATCAAAACGCTCGCCATCATCTACGTCAACAACGATTTCGGTAAAGGTGGGCGGGACATGATCACCAAGGCCGTTGAGGCTCGCGGAATCAAGGTTGTCGCTGACATTTCGACGGATCAAGGGCAGGTCGATTTTTCGAGCGCCATCCTGAGGGCCAAGCAGTCCAACGCAGAGGCATTGTTTGTTTACTCGAACGAGGAGGAGTCGGCACGGCTGTTGAAAGACTTGCGCAAACAAGGTTACGACAAACCCATTATTGGCGAAACGACGCTGGCCAATGACAAGGTGATTGAACTCGCCGGCGAAGCTGCAAATGGCGTCATCGCGCATGTTGGCTTGACGTCAGACGCGCCCAACCCCACCGTGCAGGCATTTGCACAGCGCTACTTGGCTGAGTACAAGTACAAGGCCGATCACAACGCGATGAAGGGGTACATCGGGATGCATGCTGCCAGAGCCGGTTTCGACAAAGTCGGAAAGATTGACTCGAAAGCCTTTGCTGCAGCCATGAAGGGCCTTTCAATTTCTGCCGCCAAGTATCCCGGCGTGCTTTTCGATGTGACCTATGACGACAAAGGAGACCTGGACCGTGAGAGCTTCTTTGTAAAGGTGGTCAACGGAAAAACGCAGGTCATCGAGACCCTGAAGCCAGCGAAGTAAGCCGGTGACTTCGCAGGCTTCTGAGCCTGCGTGGGTATTGATGGGGGACGCCACGAGGTGGCCCCCAGCCTTGGCTGACCATGCTTGGTTACTGAGGTTCCCCCCAACCGTTGACCGACATGACTGACTTCTTCCAACTACTGTTCAGTGGGCTGTCTACCGGGGCGATTTATGCTTTGGCAGCCTTGGGATTCACCTTGCTTTGGCAAGCCAGTGGAACCATTAACTTCGCTCAAGGCGAGTTCGTCATGCTTCCGGCCTTCATGATGCTGGTGTTCATGACCGCAGGCATTCCGCTGTGGCTCAGTTTTGTGATCACTTGTTTTGTGGCCTCATTCCTTCTCGGTTGGTGCTTCAAACGAGGCATTGTCGATCCTCTGTACAAGTACGGCATGATGCCGATCGTGGTTGCGACGATCGGTCTGGCGATTGCGATGCGCAATGGCGTTCACGGCGCCTACAGCGCTCAGGCGCACCCGTTTCCCAGCCTTTTTCCCGAGCAACTGTTCACCGTTGCAGGGGTTGCGATTTCAGCGTCAGACATCGGAACTTTTGTGCTGGCCATGGCACTGGTGCTGTTCACGCAGGCCTTTTTGGCCAAAACTGTCACGGGTCGCGCCATGCAGGCTGTGGCGCAGAACACCGAAAGCGCTTCGGTGTTGGGCATCAACGTGCCCAGAATGATTTTTTACACCTTCGCGATCAATGCCGTGTTGGCCACAGCGGCAGCATTGTTGGTGACCCCAACCTACCTTGCCAAGTTCGACATGGGTGAAAGTCTGGGAACGAAGGCGTTTTTCGCAGCCATCATTGGGGGATTCAACAACAGCCGAGGCGCGCTGCTCGGAGGGCTCATTGTCGGCGTTTGCGAAAACTTGGCTGCAGCCTACATCTCGCCCGCCTACAAGGATGCGGTGGCGTTGGTGATATTCATGACCGTCATCTTGTTTAAACCCCAAGGGTTGCTGGGTAAGAAAGTGGAGCGCAAGGTATGAAGAGGATTTCCTTGTTGGTGGGCGTTGCAGGTATGGCCGCGATGCTGATCGCGCCCCACTTTCTCAAAAGCTACGGCGTGTATCTGCTCACGTTCTGGCTGGTCTACGTCATTGCGACGATGGGCTTGAACCTCACCGTCGGCTATGCAGGACAAAAGTCGTTGGGACAAGCCGCATTTTTCGGCATTGGCGCTTACACCGTGGCCATCATGATGAAGGCTGGTTTGAGCTTCTGGCTTGGGCTCCCAGTGGCCGCACTGATCTGCTTCGTGGTCGGCTTGATCTTGGGTTTCCCTGCTTTGCGAGTACAGACCATCTATTTGGCGTTTGCGACCTTGGGCTTCAATACGGCGGTCTGGTTGGTGATGCGTAACGAAGAGTGGCTGACTGGAGGTACGTTCGGCATCAACAACATACCCCGACCCGCTGTGTTCGGGTATGGCTTGGACAGCAACCTGGCTTACTACTACTTTGTGTTGGCGTTCACGTTGGTGCTGGCCGGATTGCTTTGGGGGCTCCTGCGCAGCCCCTGGGGCAAGGCATTTACAGCATTGCGTGACAACCCGATTCGGGCTGAAAGTCTGGGCATCGACACTCGCAGCTACACCTTGTTGAGTTTTGCCATTGGTGCCGCATACGCAGGCATTGCAGGCGGGTTGTTCGCTAGTTTGGTCCAGTTCATTGAGCCCGCACCCTTCACCGTTGCGGCGTCCATCATGATGTACTTGATGGTGGTGGTCGGTGGTCCAGGTTACTTCCTCGGGCCTGTACTGGGCGCCGCAGTGGGTGTGCTTTTACCGGAATGGCTCCGATTTGCACAAGGGTGGTACCTGTTTGTATTTGGCTCAGCGGTCATCGTGTTGATGATCTGGCTGCCGGACGGTTTGTTGTCCATCCCTGAGCGTATCAAGGCTCGCAAGCAATCCAAGGCGGCTTCAGCCGCTCGCACGGCGGCGGCCAACGCGGCCGTGAAAGGAGCGCAAGCATGACTCACCGCCATCATCATGACCGTCCCGCAGGGACACCCGTTCTAAGGGTCTCTGATTTGAAGAAGGCTTACGGTGCAATTCAGGCCGTTGGAGGTGTCAGCTTTGAGGTGCAGCCTGGCGAAATCTTTGGTGTGATCGGCCCCAACGGTTCGGGGAAGACGACTTTGTTCAACTCCATGTTGGGTCAAATCACGCCGGATGATGGACGAATCGAACTTAATGGCGAGGACGTTACGCAGTTGGAGCCCTTGGAGCTCAATCGACGCGGTGTCGGGCGGACATTCCAGACACTCCAGGTGTTTGGCAAGATGACCGTGAGGGATAACCTCATTGTTGCGGCCCAGGAGCACAAGGGGAGCATGCTGAGTCGCATGTTTGCTCCGTCTGACTCAGGTTTGGGTGACAAGGCCGATGCATTGATTGATCAGTTTCGCATCCGGCATGTCGCTGACAAGAAGGCGGGCGAGCTTTCCTATGGCCAACAAAAATTGGTTGATATCGCCATGGCATTCATGAGTGAGCCTGATCTGGTCTTGTTGGACGAGCCTTGCGCAGGCGTCAATCCCAGTTTGGTGGGCGGTATCAGCAGCCTTCTCAAAGAGCTGAACCGCTCACCAAAAATGGGGCGACACAGCAGCTTTGTGGTGATTGAACACAACATGGACTTTGTGATGGATCTCTGCCATCGGATCATGGTCATGGTGGAAGGCAAAGTCATGGCCATCGGTACACCGGATGAGATTCGAGCCAATAAGCAGGTGTTGGACGCCTATCTGGGGAGCTGACCATGAGTGAATACTGCATCGAATTCGATGATGTTGTGGCCGGGTACAAGGACTTCATGATCCTCAACAACCTGACCTTCAAGGCCCGACGTGGCTCCATCACGTTACTGTTGGGCCCTAATGGCGCGGGCAAGTCCACCGCACTGAAGGCTCTGTTTGGCTTGCTCAAAGTGCGCCAGGGGCGGATATTGCTGGATGGTCAAGACATCACGGGGGCTGGCCAGAAGGAGTTGCTCGCCAAGGGGATCGCATTTGTTCCTCAAGGGCGCAATCTGTTTGGTCAGCTCACCGTTTGGCAAAACCTGGAGTTAGGTGGCATCACGCTCGGCATGAAAGCGACCCACGAACGTATTCCGGAGGTGTTGGACCTGTTTCCCCGTGTCCGGGAGCGACTTGACAGTTCGGCTTCGAGTCTTTCTGGTGGCGAACAGAAACAATTGGAAATTGGGCGGGCTTTGCTGTTGCGTCCGAAAGTATTGCTGATCGATGAACCTTCTATCGGTTTGAGCCCATTGGTGGTTCAGGATGTCTTCAAGCTGCTGCGCCAACTGGCTGACCAGGGAACGACTGTGTTGATGGTGGAGCAAAACGTCAAAAGCGCGTTGAAAGTTTCGGATGAAGCCATCGCTTTAGAGTCAGGTCGTCTGGTGTTGCAACGCCCAGCGGGTGAGCTTCTGAATGACCCGCACATCGAGCGACTTTTTCTGGGGGGAGCCCACACGCAAGCCTCTGTGGCAACTGTCTAAGGCTGCCGATTCATCACCCGTCCAAGGACTACCATGAGATTCAACGGAAAAGTCGCTCTTGTGACGGGAGGCGCTTCCGGCATAGGCCTTGCGGTTGCTCGGCGATTGGTGAGGGAAGGGGCCAGACTCATTCTCTGGGATATCAATCCTTCTGCGCTCATGAACGTTGCCAATCTCCTTGGAGATGGGGCGCTTTGCCAGGTGGTCGATGTCACAGACGAGTCGCAAGTTGCAGAGGCCCTGAGTCTAGCGACTGCAAAACTGGGCCGACTCGATATCCTCGTCAACTCTGCGGGCATCGTCGGCCCAACCGGGCCATTCTGGAAGTGCTCACTTTCCGAGTGGGAGCGAGTGATCGGACTGAACCTGTCGGCGGTATTTACCGTATCCAAGGCGGCGGTGGACTATTTGGCAACCAGCGGTGAAGGGCGAATCGTGAACATTGCCTCGATCGCTGGTAAGGAAGGTAATCGCCATCAGGCCGCTTACTCTGCTTCCAAGGCGGGCGTGATTGGTTTGACCAAGTCCATGGCCAAGGACTTGGTAGAGAGGAAAATCCTTGTCAACGCTGTCACCCCTGCCATCATCGACAGCGAGCTGGTCGCTCAAATGCCCGTTTCTCAGTTGGAGGCGGTCCTGGCCAAGGTGCCCATGGGGCGCCCCGGCCAAGTGGATGAGGTGGCGGCCATGATCTGTTGGCTGGTTTCGCCGGAGTGTTCGTTTTCAACGGGGGCTGTTTTCGACATCTCTGGAGGGCGTGCCACTTATTGACTACTCCTACAGAAAATAACAAAGCTTTTACATGAGCACGTTGCCGTTATCCAACCCGATCCCCGTGGCCCAACCCAAGATTGACTGCCACGTACACGTGTTCGATCCTGTCCGGTTTCCATACGCGCCCGACACGTTTTACCGGCCTGTGGGCCACGAGGTGGCCACCACCAATGCGCTGGGCCACGTCATGGCCGCGCACGGAGTGCAGCATGCCTTGATCGTGGGCCCGAACTCGGGCTATGGTTTCGACAACCGCTGCCTGCTGGACGCCCTCAGGCACGGCGCCGGCAAATTCAAAGGCCTGGCGGTGCTGCGCAACGACACCGGCCGGGACGAGTTGCAAGCGCTGAAGGCGCAGGGTGTGGTCGGGGTGACGCTGAACGCAGCATTGCTGGGCACCGAAGCCTATGCCGATGCGGCGCCCCTGTTGCGCCATCTGCACGACCTAGGCCTGTGGGCCGCCGTGCAGGTGCAGCACGACCAACTGGTGGCCCTGTGGCCCTTGCTGGAAGACAGTGGTGTGAACGTGGTGGTGGACCACTGCGGCCGCCCCGACCCCGTGGGCGGCCTGGGTCAACCAGGCTTCCAGGCGCTGCTTCAACTGGCCGAAGGGGGCCGCACGGTGGTCAAGCTGTCGAGCCTGGTGAAGACCTCCCGGCAGCCTTTTCCTCATGAGGATGCCTGGACCTATGTGCAGGCCCTGGTTGAGGCGTTCACACCGTCTTCCCTGGTGTGGGGGTCGGACTGGCCGTTCCTGCGAGCCCCTGAACGGGTGGACTATGGGCCCTTGCTGGACCTGTTCGCCACGTTGGTGCCCGACCCTACTGCCCGCCAAGCCATGTTGTGGGACACCCCGAAGCGATGCTTCGGGTTCTGATCAACCCGCCGTGACGGCAATGCCCTTGAACTCGCCGCTGGCAATCCGTTTGCTCCACTCGGCCGGGCCGCTTTCGTGGGCGTTGTCGCCGCTGGAGTCCACCGCCACGGTCACCGGCATGTCCTGCACGTCGAACTCGTAGATGGCTTCCATGCCCAGGTCGGCAAAGCCCACCACCTTGGCAGCCTTGATGGCTTTGGCCACCAGGTAGGCGGAGCCGCCCACGGCCATCAGGTAGACCGCCTTGTTGTCACGG
>CAZGDZ010000137.1:0-6264 GCA_964524855.1 uncultured Macromonas sp. | reverse complement strand
GTTCATGGAAAACTTCTGCTGGGAATGGGACGTGCTCAAACACATGACCGCCCACGTGGACACCGGTGAACTGCTGCCGCGCGAACTGTTCGACAAAATGCTGGCGGCCAAAAATTTCCAGAGCGGCTTGCAGACTTTGCGACAGATTGAATTCGCGCTGTACGACATGTTGCTGCACAGCGTGGACGCGCCACGCAACGCCGACGGCGTGGACTTCATGGGTTTGCTGCAACAGGTGCGCCAGGAGGTGGCCGTGACCCAGCCGCCAGCCTACAGCCGCACGGCGCACACTTTCAGTCACATTTTTGCGGGCGGCTATGCAGCGGGCTACTACAGCTACAAATGGGCCGAGGTGCTGAGCGCTGATGCCTATGCCGCGTTTGAAGAGGCGGCTCAAACCACCGGCACCACACTGGACCCTGCCACGGGCGAACGTTACCGCGAAGCCATTTTGGAAGCGGGAGGTAGCCGCCCTGCGATGGCGTCGTTCAAAGCGTTTCGTGGCCGCGAACCCTCCATCGATGCCCTGCTGCGGCACCAGGGCATGGCCTGAGTTTGGCTAGGCGCCGCCCCGCTGCTGGTGACGGCGCTGCTCGCGCAACATAAACAGGTATAACCCTTCCACCTTCTCGCGCGCCCAGGGGGTTGTGCGCAAGAACTTCAGGCTGGACGCCACGCTGGGGGCTTGGGTAAAGCAGCGCACCGGTATGCGCTGCCCCAGTTCCAACCAGCCGTAGTGCGCCACCAGGGCGTTGACCATCGCTTCCAGCGTCACCCCATGCAAGGGGTTGCGCGGCTGGGCCGGAGTGGTTGCATCGGTCATCAAAACACGCAGGTTTTCACGCCTGCGGCGGTGCCCAGCAGGCACACATGGGCTTTCTGGTGAGCGAACACCCCCACCGTCACCACGCCGGGCCAGTTGTTGACCTGACTCTCGAACGCCAGCGGATCGGCAATCTGCAGGCCCGTCACGTCCAGAATGTGTTGACCGTTGTCGGTCACCAAAGGCACGCCGTCCTTCAATCGCAACCGGGTCTGGCCACCCATGGCGGCAAACTGGCGGGCAATCTGTTGTGCCGCCATCGGAATCACTTCCACCGGCAGCGGGAACGCGCCCAGCACCGGCACCCATTTGCTTTCGTCAGCGATACAGACGAAACGAGCAGACAGGGCTGCCACGATCTTCTCGCGCGTCAACGCAGCGCCGCCGCCTTTGATCATGTGACCCTTAGGGTCGATTTCATCGGCGCCGTCCACGTACACCGACAGACTTTGCACTTCGTTGGCGTCGAAAACGGGGATGCCCAAGGCGCGCAGGCGTTCGGTGGAGGCCACCGAACTGGACACCGCACCCCGGATTTGGTCCTTCATGCTGGCCAGTGCGTCAATGAACTTGTTGACGGTGGAGCCAGTGCCCACGCCCACGATCTCGCCGGGTACCACGTAATCCAGGGCGGCGCGGCCCACCAGGGTTTTCAGTTCGTCTTGGGTCAGGGTGGTCATCGTGAGGCGCTTTCGGTTCTGGGAGAATCGGGGCCATCCCGATGTCCGCTCCGCAGGTTTTGAGGCCTGCCATTATCCAATGTCCTTGCTGCCTTACGCATTCGCCCGCCCCTTTCTGTTCAATATGGATCCTGAGGAGGCCCACGAATTCACGTTGAACCAACTGGCGCGATTGCAAAACACCCCGTTGATGTGCCTGGCCGGCCAGACCCGGGTGGACGACCCGCTGACGCTGGCGGGTCTGCGCTTTCCCAACCGGGTGGGTCTGGCCGCTGGGCTGGACAAGAACGCCCGCTGCATCGATGCCTGGGGCGCCATGGGTTTTGGCTTTGTGGAGGTGGGCACGGTCACGCCCAAGGGGCAGCCGGGCAATCCAAAGCCACGCATGTTTCGCTTGCCGCAAAAGCAGGCACTGATCAACCGTCTGGGCTTCAACAACGAGGGGCTGGACACCTTCATCCACAACGTCAAACAGTCGCGTCTGCGGCGCCAGGCTCAGTCGGGCGGCATGGTGCTGGGCTTGAACATTGGCAAAAACGCTGCCACCCCCATCGAGCAAGCCACGGACGACTACCTGACGTGTCTGGAGGGCGTTTACCCCCACGCGGATTACGTCACCGTCAACATCTCCAGCCCCAACACGCAAAACCTGCGTTCGCTACAAAGCGACGAGGCGCTGGAGCAGTTGCTGGGCGCGCTGACCCAAAAACGGGCCGAACTGGCCGACCGTTTTGCCCAGCACAAACCCATGTTCCTGAAAATCGCCCCCGATCTGGACGCGACACAGATTGAGGTGATCGCTGCCGCCCTGCAACGCCATCAAATGGACGGCGTGGTAGCGACCAACACCACGTTGTCTCGCAGCGCCGTGCAAGGGTTGCCACATGCAGAAGAAGCCGGTGGTTTGTCGGGCGCGCCGGTGCTGGAAGCCAGCAACGAGGTAATCCGCCAATTGCGCGCCCACCTGGGCAAAACCTTCCCGATCATTGGCGTGGGCGGCATCCTCAGCGGCGACGATGCGATCAGCAAGCTGCAGGCCGGCGCCGATGTGGTGCAGATTTACAGCGGCCTGATTTACAAAGGACCGGAGCTGGTGAACGAAGCGGCGCGTGCGCTGAAAAGCCGGCGCGCTTGACAAGGGACACCCGGGCTCGTCAGCCCGCGCGCCCTGTGGACACCAACACGTCGCAAGCGGCCTCGGCCAGCACGTGCTTGGTCACACTGCCCAGCAACAGCTCTTCGGCGGCATTGCGGCCATGCTTGCCGATGACCACCAGGTCGCAATTGCTCTGCTCTGCCTCGCGCACCAAGCTGGGCGCGGCATCGCCCTCGATCAAACGCAACACATAACCATTGGGCATCAACCCGGCCGCGTCCGCCAAGGCCTGCAACTGCACATGGGCCGCTTCACGCGTCTTGTGGCGGTAAAGGTCGATCGTTGCGTCGTCCACACCGGCAAACCGGAGCTTTTCCTCAAAAGGCACCGTGAAGGTGTGCACCAGGTGCAACTGGGCTTGGGGGGCCAACGTACGGGCGAGGTTCAATGCGGCCGCGGACCAAGCAGAAAAATCCACCGGTACCAACACCCGTTGATAACTTTGCTGGGCCGCCCGACGCACGGTCAACAAGGGGTGTGACGTTTTGCGCAACAGGCGCTCAGCCGTGGTGCCCAACAACAGGTGCTGAACGCGCGAACTGCCCAGCGCCCCCACCACAAGACAGGACGCCTGCGCCTGTACCGCTTGGGCATCAATCACCGCGACCGGATGCCCCTCTGCCAGCACGGGAGCTACCGACACACCAAAAGTGTCGATCAAGCGCTGGCATTCGGCATCCAACTGCTCTCGCAAGCCCTCCAACAAACGATCGCCCCAAGGCAAATCTCCCGCCATCCAAGCCTTCAAGGTGGTCAGTGCGTCGTGCGACACGACATGGGTCAGCACCACCGAGCGGCCCCCTTCAGCGGCCAACCTTGCCGCTCGGTCGGCGGCCCAACGCGCACCGGACGAAAAATCGGTAGCGACCACGAGCGGGCCGTCAAGTACGGTCATTGAGTGCTCTCCCTGGTCGATGGGGCCAAGGTGGCCAACACAATCTCTGCGGCATGGGCAGAGGCATCTTCAAACGGCAGAAACACGTGGTGCGCACCCAGCGATTTGAGATCGGCCTCGGCCGCTGCATCGCGACCGGTGACTGCCAGGTAGCCTTCAAACCCTTGGGCCTTCAAGGCACTCACCAGTGCGCGGTTGGCCTCGATCAGCGGCAAGGTGCTGACGACACAGCGGGTTTTGGCGATGGGCAGCGACTCCAGAAAATCCGGGTTCTCGCCATCGCCATACTGCACCGGCAAGCGCTTGAGCTTCAGTTCCCGAACCGCTTCTGGGTCAAAGTCCACGCCCACCACGTTCACCCCCTCGGCATGCAACTTGCGCAACAAATGCCCGCCGTACCGGCCCAACCCGAACACCAACACATCCAGCGAGTCGGACTTGAGAGGCTTGCGTTCAACCGCCAGTTCGCGGAAAGGGTTTTTGCGCTCAAACACGCCCAGCCAAGGTGCCAGGCGCTCATAAAGCGGGTGCGAATACAGAATCATGTACGTGGACAGGGTAATGGTGATCAGCCCCACCAGCGTGGTCAGGCCCAGCGCCTGGTGATCGACATGCCCCAGGGTGATGCCCATGGCCACAAACACAATGGAAAACTCGCTGATCTGCGCCACCGTCAACCCGGCCAAGAAGCCGGTGCGACTGCGGTAGCCCATGAAACCCATGATGGCCATGACGATCAGCGGATTGCCAATCAACACAAAAACCGACAGCAGCAATGCCGGCACCACTTCCTGACCAAGGGTTGAGAAATCCAACTCGGCGCCCAGGTGGATGAAGAAGAACAGCAGCAAAAAGTCCCGAATGCCACCCAACCGGGCATTGATGGCTTCGCGGTAAGAGGTGGACGCCAGCGTGAAACCGGCCATGAAGGCCCCAGCCTCCATGCTGAAGCCGGCCCAGGCGCCCAAGGCCGCCAACGCCACAGCCCAGGACAAAGCAAAAATGAGCAACAGCTCCTGGGATCGCGCCATGGCGCCCACCAGTTTGGGCAGCAAATAGCGCATCAGCAGGAAAATCACCCCCGCAGCCACCACCAAGCGCCAGCCCAGCGACAGCGCCACCTCCCACCACAAGGGCTCGACCGAGCTACCTTCGGGGGTGTGCAAGGCACTCATGGCCATCATCGCCAGCACCACGGCCAAGTCCTGCACGATCAGAAAGCCCACGGCAATGCGCCCGTGCAGCGAGTCGAGCTCGCGCTTGTCGGACAGCAACTTGACGATGATGATGGTGCTGGAGAAAGTGAGTGCGACTGCCACGTACACCGCAGTCATCAGGTCGCGCCCCATTAACAAAATCAACCCGAAGCCGATGACGATGGTGAACGCCAACTGCCCCAGGCCTGTGGCCAAAGCGACCGGGCCAATGTGCCGCACATGGTGCAGGTCCAGCTTCAAACCGACGATGAACAACAACACCGTCACCCCAATCTGGGCCAACAGGTTGATCTGGTCGTGAGCCGTCACCAGCCCAAAACCGGCTGGCCCCAGGGCGATGCCGACGACGATGTACGCGATCAGGACGGGCTGGCGCAAACGCACAAACACGGCCCCGACGAACGCAGCCATCAACAGCAGCAGCGCAAATTGGGTGAACGGAGAAGACAACATCGGGGCATTCTATGAAACCCCGGTACCGATACAACCCTTCAAACCGTGCGAATTGAAGGGCGTTTGCCGAAGATCAAAACATCACGCCGGCCGACGGCGAGACAGGCTCAGGAACACCAACAACGCCACGACCGCCATCGCAATGAAGTTCAGGAATGACCAGTTGGCGATGGACAGCCCCAGGAAGGTCCAATCGATGTGGGTGCAATCACCGCTGCCCCGGAAGATCATGGGGATGACGCGGCGCAGCGGGAAACTTTCGATCATGCCGTAGAAGTCGCGGCCGCAGCTGTACACCTCGGGTGGGAACCACTGCAGCCAGCTCTGGCGCGCGGCCGTCACAGCACCAAAACCCGCCACCAGCACCACCGCGACGCTGCCCCAGCGGTGCCATTGCACACCTCGGCCCGCAGCCAAAGCCAGCGCCAGCACGGCCACACCCATCAACGCATAACGCTGCACGATGCACATGGGGCAAGGCTCGAGCCCCTGCGCGTGCTGAAGGTAGAGGCCGAACACCAACAACGCCACACACCACAGGGCCAGGCCCAAAAGCACCGTCCGGGGGCGGCGTGCGACAAAGTCCATCAAAGCGGCAATCGGCATGGCATTCAACAAGTGGAAACCGAGTCAGACGTGGTGGCGTGCTGGCGGTTCCCCAAGCCGTCAACTTTCGGCGAAAGCACGCTCGATGACGAAGTCGCCCGGCGTGCTGGTGTTGCCTTCGTGGAAACCCAATTCCTCGCACAAAACCTTGAGGTCTTTGAGCATGGCCGGGCTGCCGCAGATCATCACGCGGTCGGTTTCGCGGTTCAACTGGGGCAGGCCCAATTCGCGCGCCATTTGCCCGCTGCGGACCAGATCGGGAATGCGACCCTGGCGCTCAAACGGTTCGCGGGTGACTGTGGGGTAGTACACCAGCTTGTCGCGCACGATCTCGCCCAGGAATTCGTGGTTCGGCAGTTCCTGTGTGATGTAGTCGCGGTAAGCCAATTCGTTGACTTGACGCACGCCGTGCACAACGACCACTTTTTCGAATT
>CAZGDZ010000136.1:0-6269 GCA_964524855.1 uncultured Macromonas sp. | reverse complement strand
CCGGAGGACATGACTTGCTTCAGATCTTGCGGGGTGTACTGCATGGCGGGTGCTTTCGTTTGGGTGTGTCGGGCCATCAGTTGTCGTGTGATGTCAGACAACCAGAGATAAACAAATGGTAGCGGTACCAAATCGCGTCGTCAACACCAAATACCTAGGGATTACCCTAGATATTGCTCAGGCGCTGTCGCGCTCGGTGATGGAAAAGCCCACGTCCACCACCCGTTCACCGGTGGGGCGGCCCTCGGCGCGGGCCATCAGGTAATCGGCCGCGAGCTGGCCGATGCGGCTGCCGTTGATGTGCACCGACGTGATGGACGGCACCGTGTCGGCCACGAAGGCAAAGTCACCGAAGCCCACCACCGCCACGTCGTCGGGCACGCGGCGGCCCTGGCATTGCGCCTCGGTCACCGCGCCCATGGCCAGCAGGTCGGAACTGCAGAACACCGCGTCCAGGCCGGGGTGTTCGGTCAACAAGCGGGCCAGGCCGGTGCGGCCGCTGTGCAGGGTGCGGCTGTCGCCCACGTCCACCACCGCCACCGGGGGCAGGCCCACCGCCTGCGCCTGGGCCGCAAAACTGCGGGCACGGCGCAAGGCGCGCTCGTCGTGGGCGGTGATCAGCCCCAGGCGCTGCCGGCCTCGGGTGCGCAGGTAGTCGCACACCTGCTGGCCGATGGCCGCGTGCGAAAAACCCACCGCCATGTCGATCGGGTCGTCGCTCAAGTCCCAGGTTTCCACCACCGGAATGCCCGATGCCTGCAGCCGCTGCCGCGCTTCGGGCGCGTGCACCACACCAGTCACCACAATGCCGTCGGGTCGGCGGCCGATGATGGCTTCGAGCAGCGCGTCCTCGCGCTCGGTGGCGTAGCCGGTCTGGCCCAGCATGAGCTGGTAGCCGCGCGCAAACAGCGCCTCGTTGAGGGTTTGCACCGTGTCCAGAAACACCGACACCGCGAGGTTGGGCACCACCGCCGCCACCATGCGGCTTTTCGCCGAGGCCAGCCCGCCCGCCAGCAGGTTGGGCACGTAGCCGGTCTGGCGAACCGCCTGCAACACCCGTTCGCGCACCTCGGGCGAGACCTGCTCGGGCGTGTTGATGACCCGCGACGCGGTGATGGGCGCCACACCCGCGATTTCGGCCACCTGGCGCAGCGTGACCGCACCGGTGCCACGGCGGCCTTTGCGCAAAGGGGGGGGGCTGGTGCTCATGCGTGGGGTTTTCAGGAAGGGGCTCCATCTTAGCGGCGCCCAACCACCGCGCCCACCGCCGCACCGATAGGTGCCGCTTGCGGCAAGCCTTACACTGAGCGAAAACAGTGACACAGGGAGTGACTGAACCTTTTTTTGACATCGATGCCATGACATTGAACCAGCTCACCCTGCGCGGCAAATTGATCTTCTGGGTGGCTTGCATCGTGCTGGCCGGTTTTGCCATCACCATGACGGTGGTGACCGCACAAGCGTCGAAGCTGCAACAGGACGGCGCACTGCTCTACACCCAGGAGCTTGCCAACCGCCACGCCAGCGACGTGCGCAACCGCTTGACCCAGGCCTTCAACACCGCCAAAACGCTGGGCGACGCCCTGGCCGAGCTGCACGCCAACGGCCAGACCGACCGCCAGGCGGCCAACACCATGATGCGGGGCATGTTGGGTGGCAACCCCGACCTGCTGGCGGTGTGGACCCTGTGGGAGCCGAACGCCTTTGACGGCCGCGACAGCGAGTTCGTGGACCTGCCCGGCCACGACGCCACAGGGCGATTTGTGCCCTACTGGAACCGGGGCAGCGGCACCGTGCAAATGGAACCGCTGGTGGACTACGAGGTGCCCGGCAACGGTGATTACTACCTGCTGGCCAAACAGACCGGCAAGGCCGTGCTGCTGGACCCCTACAAGTACGATGTGGCGGGCGTGCCCACCCTCATCACCACCATCACGGTGCCCATCGTGTCCAGCGGCAAGTTCGTTGGCGCGGCGGGCATCGACATTGCGTTGGTGGACCTGCAGCGGCTGGTCAATGACATTCAGGTGTGGGGCGTGGGCCGGGCCAGCCTGATTTCCAACGCCGGCCTGTTCGTCAGCGACCGCAACCCGGACCGGGTAGCCCAACCCATGGAAAGCGGCGACCTGTTCGACCAGGCCCGCGCTGCGATCAAAGCTGGGCAAGCGTTCCAGATGGACACCCACGACGCGACACTGGGCCAGGTGACCCAGGTGTATGCGCCGGTGCAGCTCCCCGGCATTGGCACCCCCTGGTCGCTGCGGGCAGAAATTCCACAGAGCAAGATCATGGAGTCGGTGCGCCAGCTGCAATGGACCGCGCTGGCCCTGGCACTGGTCAGCATCGTGCTGGTGGCCGGCGTGCTGGCACTGGCGCTGGAACGCTTGGTGCTGCGCCCGATTGGGGGCGAGCCCGAAGCGGCTGCCGACCTGGCCGAACGGGTGGCGCAGGGCGAACTGACCACCCAAGTGCCTTTGAAGCCCGGTGACCTGCACAGCCTGATGGCGCGCCTGAGCCACATGCAAGACAGTTTGCGCCAGGTGGTTCAGCGCGTGCGCCAAGGCGCCGACAGCGTGGCCACCGCCAGCAGCGAGATTTCGCAGGGCAACCAAGACCTGTCGGGCCGCACCGAGAACCAGGCCAGCGCGCTGGAAGAAACGGCCGCCTCCATCGAACAGCTAAGCGGCACCGTGATGCAGAACGACGAAAGCGCGCGCCAGGCCAACCAGTTGGCGCAAGAAGCATCGCGCGTGGCCACCGAGGGCGGCCAGGTGGTGGAGCAGGTGGTGCACACCATGCGCGACATCCATGCCAGCTCCAACCAGATTGCCCAGATCATCAGTGTGATCGACGGCATTGCCTTCCAGACCAACATCCTGGCGCTGAACGCCGCGGTGGAGGCGGCGCGGGCGGGCGAGCAAGGACGCGGTTTTGCCGTGGTGGCGGGCGAGGTGCGCAGCCTGGCGCAGCGCAGCGCCGAAGCGGCCAAAGACATCAAGCGGCTGATCGACGCCAGTGTGGACCGGGTCAACTCCGGCACCGCCTTGGTGGACCAGGCCGGCGAATCGATGGAACGGGTGGTGGCAGCGATCAAGAACGTGACGGACCTGATGGGCCACATCAGCACCTCCAGCAGCGAGCAGAGCGCCGGGGTGCAGCAGGTGCGTCAGGCCATCCAGCAAATCGACCAAGTGACGCAACAAAACGCGGCCTTGGTGGAGCAAATGGCCGCCGCAGCCAGTAGTCTGAAAGGGCAAGCGAGCGAGTTGGTGGAGACGGTGGCGGTGTTTCGGCTGCCGGGGCGGTGACAGTGACAGTGACGGTGTATTTCGACGGCAGCTGCCCGTTGTGCCAGCGAGAAATCGCGCTGTACCAGGGGCTGGCGAGTTTTGAACCGATCGCCTGGGTGGATGTGAGCCAGCCTGTGAACTGCGGCGATGGTCTGACTTGCGCCACTGCGATGAGGCGCTTTCACGTGCGTGACGAACAAGGCCGCCTGCTGAGTGGTGCGGCTGCGTTTTCGCGCCTGTGGCGATGTTTCGCGGGCTGGCGGGTGATGGGCTGGGCCACAGCGGTGCCGCCCCTGTCGTGGCTGGCCGAAGGGGCGTACCGTCTGTTCTTACCGGTGCGCCCACGGCTGCAAGCCTGGATCAAGCGACCAGGGCAAGGAGAAGCCACATGAAGCGCTTGGGCCTCGTTGCATCCTTGGCCATGTGCTGGGTGATACCCGCCCAAGCCCAAGTGGGTGAACGGGTGCGGCTGGAAGGCCTGGGTGGTCTGTCCATCGACCGCACTGAAGTGACGATCGGGCAGTACCAACGCTACGCGCAGGCCACCGGCAGTGTGACGCAAGCGGAACGGGACGGCGGCGGCTTTGAATATGTCGGTGGATGGCAACGGCGCCCGGGATGGAGCTGGCAACGCCCAGACGGCACTGCAGCGGCCAGCCCTGACTTGCCTGCGGTGCACCTGACACACGCAGAAGCTGCCGCTTACTGCCGCTGGGTAGGTGGCCGGCTGCCCACTGCCGAGGAATGGCGCCGTGCCGCCTTCACAGAACTGAGGTCAGCACCACCCAGCCCCTGGGTGCGTGGACGCACCTACCCCTGGCCCACGGGCGACACGCCTGCGGGCGCCAACACCAGCGACCCCGACCCTTGGCCCCGGGCCGCCCCAGTGACGGCCACCAAAGCGGGGGTGAATGGACTGCACGACATGGGTGCCAACGTGTGGGAATGGGCTGCCGATGCCCGCGACGGCGAACGGCAAACCTTGGGTGGCTCTTGGTGGTACCCGCCGTCGCAAATGCGCGCCGACGTGCAAGCGTGGAAACCGGCGGATTTTTACGCGGTGTACATCGGGTTTCGCTGCGTGTACTGAACCCGCTGTCACGTCACCCCGAACCGGTACCGGATGCTTCCCTCTACCGGTCGCCCGGGCTCGGCCCACTGCACCGGAAACCCTGGGCAATTGGGCGCGTTGGGGTAGTGCTGGGGCTCCAGGCACACGCCCGCACGCGGTCGATGCGGCGCCGGCAACTTGTCACCGGTGTAGAGCTGCAGCACCGGATCGGTAGCCCAGGTGTCCATCACGCGACCGGTGGCGTCACAGCCCAGGCGTGCACACAGCCGCTCCTCGCCCGGCGCAGCAGGGGTGGACAGCACGAAAGCACTGTCCACCGCATCCAAATCACCCAGGCGGCGGGGCGCGCGCAGGTCCAGCCGGTGACCGGTCAGCGGAATGCGCTCCCCAGTGGCTACGTTATCGGGCATGGTGGCCAGCGTTTCGTCGGCCCACAATTGCAGCCAGTGGTCGTCCACCGTGGGGGCGGCTGCGCCCGCCAGGTTGAAAAAGGCGTGCGAGGTGACGCTGACCGGGCAGGCCGCGCCGTCGCTGGACACACGGTAGACCATGCGCAGGGCCTGGTCGTCGTCCACCTGGTAACTCAGGTCCAGCCGCAGGTCTGCGGGCCAGCCGGTGTCACGCTCGGGCAAATGCAGACTCAGTTGCAAGGTGCGGGCGTCGTGGTGCAGCACCTCGAACACCCGGTGGCGCGAGCCAGCAGGCCCGCCGTGCAAGCAGTGCGGGCCGTCGTTGGCACCCAGGATGCAGGTGCGGCCCTGCGCGGTAAAGCGGGCGTGCCCAATGCGCCCCGCGTAAGGCGCGATGAAGGCGCCCATGGAGGGCGAGCCGGTCAGCACCTCGGCCAAACTGGGGTAACCCAGCACTACGTTGCCCGGTTCGCCGTGGCGGTCGGGAACTTGCAGCTCCAGCACCTTGGCGCCCAGGTTGGTGATGGCCACGCTCAAGCCGCGGCCGTTGTCCAGCCGGTACAGGCCGGTGGGACGGCCGTTCACTTCACCCGCAAAGTTTTCAGGGTTCAGCATCTCAGGTCACGGGCGCGGGGTTGAACAGCACCAGCGCATTGTGCAGCTTCCACTGTTCGGCCCAGGTCCGCTGGCCGCTGGCCACGGCCAGCATCAGGTGGAACAGCTCCCAGCCCATGGCTTCGATGCTGACGTCAGCACTGGCCACGCGCCCAGCGTTGAGGTCCATCAGGTCGTGCCAGCGACGGGCCAAATCATCGCGTGTGGCCACCTTGATGACAGGGCATTCGGCCAGGCCGTAAGGCGTGCCGCGTCCGGTGGTGAACACGTGCAGGTTCATGCCAGCGGCCAGTTGCAAAGTGCCGCAGATGAAGTCGCTGGCCGGTGTGGCGGCAAAAATCAGGCCCTTCTTCGTCACTTTCTCGCCCGGGGCGATGACACCGTGGATGGGACCAGTGCCGCTCTTGACGATGGAGCCCATGGCCTTTTCCACGATGTTGGACAGGCCACCCTTCTTATTGCCCGGCGTGGTGTTGGCACTGCGGTCGGCATGGCCGCGCGCTAGGTAGGCGTCGTACCAGCCCAGTTCGTGCACGATTTTCGCAGCCACGTCGGGCGTGGCAGCGCGGCTGGTGAGCTGGTCCACCGCGTCGCGCACCTCGGTGTTTTCGCTGAACATCACGGTGGCACCGGCGCGCACCAGCAGGTCGGTGGCAAAGCCGACCGCCGGGTTGGCAGTGACGCCCGAAAACGCGTCGCTGCCGCCGCACTGCACGCCCACCACCAGGTCGGACACCGGGCAGGCTTCGCGCTGGCGGCGGTTCAGGCGCTCCAGGTGCACCCGTGCCTGCCGCAGGATGCTGTCGATCATCGACATGAAGCCCACGTGCTGCTCGTCTTGCAGGCAAACCACATCGGGGCCATCGCGCTTGTCGCTGATGG
>CAZGDZ010000135.1:0-6303 GCA_964524855.1 uncultured Macromonas sp. | reverse complement strand
GCGCTACCCCAACTACAAACATCACAAGCAAAGCTCCGTCTGGTTCTACTGCCAATTTTGGGTCAATTCTTGGCTCACCAAACACCTGCACCTTCGGCAAGACAACGCTAAAGTTCGCGCACTGGCCGATCAGAATTACTTTTTTGTTCCGCTGCAGCACGATGGTGATGCGCAAATCACCCACCACAGCGCTTACGGTCAGAACACCGAGTTCATCATCGAAGTCTTGCGTTCTTTTGCAGGCCACGCCCCAAGCAATACCGTGCTCGTATTCAGGCAACACCCGTTCTCTCGGGGCGGGCCTGGGCATTCGGCCCTCATTTTCAGCTTGGCTGCCGAACTCGGGGTCCGCGACCGGGTGGTGCACCTGGTCGAAGGGCACACCCCCACGCTGGTTAAACAGTCGCTGGGCGTGGTGCTCATCAACAGCACGGTCGGTTTGCAAGCTTTGTCAAATGGCAAACCCCTTAAAGCCTTGGGGCAGGCCATGTACGATCAGCCCCAAGTGACTTACCAAGGGCCATTGGCCGAGTTTTGGCAACATTTTCCTCCGCCAGAACCCGCTGCCACGCACAACTTCCTCATGCAAATGCGAAACTTGACGCAGGCGCCGTGCAATGTGTATGGCCTGCCTGACGAGCCGTTGCTTTGGGACATTCACGCATGAATCAACCCCGCAGCGCCCTGCGCGTGACGTTGGCCGTATGGCGAGCACTGTTTTTGCGTGAATCATTGAGTCGCTTGTTCGGCTCGCGGGCTGCATGGGTCTGGGCCCTGGCAGAGCCAGCCGTTCACATCGCTTACATGATGGTGGTTGTAGGTGCGTTGCGGGTCACCCACATTGGGGGTATCCACACCATCATCTGGGTTGGGGTGGGTTTTCTTGCATTCTTCATGTTCCGCCGCACCGGGGCTGAAGGCATGGATGCCGTAGGCGCCAACTCGGCGCTCTACGCCTACCGCCAAGTCAAGCCAGTTGACGGCGTGTTGGTGCGCGCCGCCCTGGAAGGGTTTCTCATGACCATCATCATGTTGCTGGTCGGGGCTGGTGTTGCGTTGTCGGGTGTGCGGGTTTGGCCCGACGACCCACTCACTGTGCTGATCGCGTTCGCCGGCCTGTGGTGGGTGGGCCTGGGCTTTGGTTTGGTTACGTCTGTGTTGCAAGAGTTGATCCCTGAGTTGGCCAAGGTCGTCCGTTTTTTCCTGCGCCCCATGTACTTGGTATCGGGCATCATGTTCCCCTTGTCTTTGGTTCCACTGCCTTATAGAGAATGGCTGCTTTGGAACCCCGTGGCACACGGCATAGAAGCGGCTCGCAAGGGGTTTGCCGACTATTACCACGCGGTGCCCGAACTCAGCTTGGCGTACGTGTATGAGTTTGCCTTGATCAGCACATTCCTTGGCCTTGCCCTTCACCGCAGGTTCCAGCAAAGGTTGTCAGCCCTATGATCGTCGTGCAAGACGTTCACAAGCGCTATTTCACCCCCAACGGGGTGGGCAAATGGGTGCTCAAAGGTGTGTCATTCACCATACCACCCAAAGTCAGCGTGGGGCTGGTGGGCAGCAATGGGGCGGGCAAGTCTACTTTGCTGCGCATCATCGGCGGTGTGGATGAAGCCACCAAGGGCCGCGTCGATCGACGGTGTCGCGTATCTTGGCCCATGGGTTTGGGGGGTGGACTCCAAAAGGCCCTGACGGGACGGCAAAATGCCAAGTTCGTGTGCCGCATCCACGGGCACGAGGATGACATGGCTAAGCGGTTGGCTGATATTCAGGCTTTCGCCGAAATAGGTGAAGCGTTTGACGAACCCGTTCGTAACTATTCGTCGGGCATGAACGCACGCTTGCAGTTTGCGTTGTCCATGGCGTTCGACTTTGATGTTTACCTGTCTGACGAAATCACGGCAGTGGGTGACGCTGCATTTCGCAAGAAAACAGCCGATGCCTTCAAAGCCAAGGCCGATCACTCCAGCGTCATCATGGTCTCGCATGACGAAGGTACCCTCAAACGCTTTTGCAAAGCCGGCATTTGGCTGAACAACGGAACGGCCCGGTGGTTTGACGATATTTCCGAAGCCATCAAGGCTTATCGCAGCAGCATCGCTTAAATGACTCAACACATCTTCCAAGCCTTCTGGCGCCGAAAAATCCTACTGGCCGCATTGATGGCATCGCTGCTGGTCTCCATGTACTGGCTAATGGTTGCCACCGACCGGTACGTTTCCACCGCGCACGTCATCATTCAGCGTACCGACCTGCCCGGTGGCAATACGGTCGACGTGGGGGCCTTGCTGAGCGGTGTGGCCAGCGGCGGCAACCGGGCCGATCAATTGCTGCTGCGCGACCACCTGCTGTCGGTGGACATGCTGCAAAAGCTCGACAAGCAATTGAACCTGCGTGCCCACTACAGTCAGGCGCAAGTCGATTTCGTCTCGCGCATGTGGGGGGCGGACCGGGAGCTTGAACATTTTCACAAACACTACCTTGGCCGCGTTACCGTCGAAATGGACGACTACGCGGGTGTTTTGGTGGTGCAGGCACAAGCTTACGATGCAACCATGGCCCAGGCCATTGTGCGGGTCTTGGTGAAAGAAGGCGAAGCTTTCATGAATCGCTTGGCCCAAGATTTGGCACAAGCACAAGTCACCTTTCTGGACGAACAGGTCAAAGACATGAACGCCCGCGCCATGCAGGCGCGCCAAGCATTGCTGGCTTTCCAGAACGAAAAGGGATTGGCCTCACCCCAGGCCACAGCCGAAAGCTTGGGGGCCATCCTGGCCCAGCTCGAAAGCCGCCGCGCTGAACTGGAAACCCAACGCAGTGGCCTGCTGGCCTACTTGGTGGCAGATCACCCCAGCATTTTGCTGCTCAACCAACAAATTGCTGCGGTTGAAAAGCAACTCACACAAGAACAGCAAAAGTTGGCATCGCCCAAGGGCGCAACTTTGAATCGCGCCGTCGAGGCTTACCAGCGGCTTGAAATGGAAGCCGCCTTTGCACAAGAGGTGTACCAAACCGGATTGGCGGCGCTGGAAAAAGGCCGCATAGAAGCCACTCGCACCATCAAGAAGGTGCAGGTTATGCAAGCGCCCACCTTGGCCGAGTACCCATTGCAGCCCAAACGGTTGTACAACGCGCTCATTTTCACCCTGTTTGCCTTTGTGTTGGCCGGTGTTGCTCACCTCGTGCTGGCCATTGTTCGCGACCATAAAGATTAAATTGCCTATGTTTTCAAAACCCTTTCATGGCATGCTGCCAGGGCTGATGGTCTTGGCCAGCGTTGGGGCTTATGCGCAAGCTGCGAAACCAGCGGCGCCCTTGCCGGCAACAGTGGTCAGTGGCCCTGCAACCTTGGCGCCTTATCCATCCGTAACGGCTGACGTATTCGGCGCCCAGTTGTTCAGTGGGGCGTTCGCCAAAGAAGGCGCCCCCCAGTTCAACCCCGACTACTTGATCGCCACTGGCGACACGTTGCAGGTTCGCCTTTGGGGGGCTTTCGACTTTGATGCGCCACTGGTGGTTGATCCGCAAGGCAACATTTTTTTGCCGAACGTGGGGCCCATTCCCGTCAGGGGAGTGCGCAATGTTGAGTTGCAAGCCGTAGTAGAAGCGGCGGTGCGCCGTGTTTACAAAAGCAACGTCAACAGCTATGCAAGCCTAGCTGCGGCACAGCCGGTGCGCGTTTTTGTGAGTGGTTTTGTGCAGCGCCCTGGCTTGTACGCCGGCACCAGCATGGACAGCCTGCTGCACTACCTGGACCAAGCGGGTGGCATAGACGCAGAGCGTGGCACCTTCCTGGCCGTGCAAGTGCAGCGCAATGGGCAAATGCGCGCCAGTGTCAACCTTTACGACTTTTTGCTGCAGGGCCACATGCCGCCCATACACCGTGAAAGTGAACGGTTTGGCTGCCAACGCCAAACGCTTTGAGTTTGCCGGTGCCAGCCGCACCGTGGCCGAGATTGCGGCCATGGCCAAACCACAAGCCACCGCCACCCATGTGCGGGTGGTGCGCAACACCGGCACGGTGCGAAATACCGAGTACTACCCGTTGAGCGAAGCCACCGCAGTGGTGGTGGCCAATGGCGACGAAATCGAATTCACGGCCGACAAAAAGCCCGGCACCATCACCGTGCGGGTGGAAGGCGAGCACGACAGTGCACAGGAGTATGTGCTGCCCTACGGCAGCAGTTTGGGCGACTTGTTGCAACGCATTACCCCCTTACCCCGTGCCGACATGGCCAGCTTGCAACTGTTCCGGCAAAGCGTGAAAGACCGCCAGCGTGACATGCTGCAGGCCAGTTTGCGCAGCCTGGAGTCGGCCTTGCTGACGGCGCGCAGTGGCAGCAGCGATGAAGCCCGCCTGCGCACCGATGAAGCCAACCTGACGCTGCAATGGGTAGAGCGGGCCAAGCAAATCGAGCCGTTGGGTCAGGTGCTGATTGCGCAAAACGCCAACAAAGGCCAAATGCTGCTGGAAAACGGCGACGTGCTGCGCATACCCCGGCAAGACGCCTTGGTGTTGATCAGCGGTGAAGTTCTGTTCCCCAATGCCGTGGCATTCCAGCCCGATTTGAAGTTGGGCGACTACATTCAGCGCGCAGGTGGCTTTACTCAGAAAGCCGACAATTCGCGCGTGGTCATCGCACGGCGCGATGGCAGCTTTGAGCAGGCAGACCCCGAAAAACTGTTGGCTGCAGCCTCGGTCCGCCCAGGTGACCAAGTGCTTGTTTTACCCAAGGTGGACGAAAAACAACGCCAGTTCTGGAAGGACATGACGCAGGTCATCTATCAGATTGCGGTGAGTGCAAAAGTTGTTTTTGGATTGTAATCAAATCTACATTTGCGAAAATTGGGTTTCTTTGTTTATGCGTCTGGATGTGAGATTCTTTTGATTGCATGAAATTTTTAATCAATGAAATATGATTTCAATAACTGTCAATCATGTGATGTCAAATGACGTCAAAAGCAAAATTTTTGATGACATACTGGGTTACTTTAAAGCCTACTCAAATGGCTACGACTATCAGATTTCGGAGAGGCCGATATCTGGAGCCTTGATTCGTCACTACCATAGACCCAATCTTGAAAGTGAAATTATTTCACCCGCAGTTGTCACGGTTCATCATGATTTGGCGGAGAGTGATCCATGGCTGAACTTCTCGAGTTATGAGCGCCAGTACCGGCAGGCGGATGTAATCGTATGCCTAAATCATACGCAACAGGAAATGCTCGCTAAAGTTGGAATATTTAAAACGGTTGTTATTCCGCATGGCTACAACAAGCGTTTTCTTCGGCTTATTGATAGAGAGTTTTGCGGCAGCCGTAAAATTAGTCTCGGAGTATTTTCCCGGCGTTATCCGAGAAAAGTCAAGGGTGAGGCCTATCTCGAGGAGCTGAGTAAGCATTTGGATCCTGACCACTTTAGATTTCTCTATGTCGGGCAAGGCCGATCCCAGGATGCCAAATTTGTTAGAAACCTCGGCTTCGAAGCATCGGCTTATGAAACGCTTCCGTATCCAGTGTTGTGCAGTGCCTACCGAAAAATCGATCTACTTCTAATGGCCAGTCGACACGAAGGTGGTCCCGCAAATATCCCGGAAGCCGTGGCGACGGGGACCCCTATTGCCTCGAGCCGTGTAGGGATGGCCCTAGATTTCGTAAAGTCGGGACTGAATGGCCTATTTCTAACACTGGAGCCTGCTGTCGATGCGGCAACGCTTGAAGGCTTCTACGAGAATCCTGAACGCCTTAACGCGTTGTTTCGGGGCGCTCGGGAAACGCATGAATTAGCACATACTTGGCAAGCAGTCGTTGAGAGCCACGAAAAAATATATTCTGATATGATTTCTTCTTTGGTGAATCGGTGATGGGTGATAAAACGTTTCTGTTGGCGGACGCCGTCCATATCAACGATAAAAACTTCGGAAGCCTGCTTGAGTTCTGCTCTTCGCGCAACGTTGATTTTGTTCGGCCGAAATTAATGGCTTTGTCTATTGAGGCTTACGGAGATTATGCTTCCTATAGGGAGGTTTTGGCCGAGCCGAGTGCCATGCTCCGCAGAATGGATTTGGATACATTGTTCAAGTATGAGCGTAACGGAGTTGCAGTTTTTGAGACCTGCCGCGCAGAATTGGTTAGCCTGTTGATTGCGGTATCGCAGGAATGGATGAGTCAGCCACTCCCCGAAACCCGTCGAGCCTTGTTTGAAAAGGCTCATGGTTCCAACTATGCTGAACTCATAGACAATATGGCCGCCGCATGCCTGTGGATCGACTTCTGGAAAGTAACTGTTAAGGCAACGCC
>CAZGDZ010000134.1:0-6318 GCA_964524855.1 uncultured Macromonas sp. | reverse complement strand
GCAATCGGGAAGCCCTCCGCAAGGTGGATGGCACACCAATTTCTACTTAATTGAGTGCGTAGAACTACGTGATGGTTACACACTGTGTAATATAGACTTCCTCGAGCCCGACAGCGAGGGCGGTTGCTGCAATTCGATTGATTCAGCACGAACGACCTCGGGCTCACGATTGCATGCCACTGTTCGAGCACTTGGTCTTCCTTGAGCAACGGGAGAGGGAACTGGCGTCGCAATTCGAGTCTTTCCCGTCGCTGCGCGCGGGCGTGGGCGAACAGGCCGGGTCATGCCACATCGGTGGCGTGCCGGACGAGATTCCCGAACTGGCGCTGGCTTTGGCCGAAGGTGGTGCACCGCTGGGCATTGGCGCCCTGCTCAAGCAGGCCAACCTGGCGCCCTCGTCCAGCGAAGCCAACCGCCTGATCGACGGCGGCGGCGTGCGGGTGGACGGCGCGGTGGTGAGCGACAAAGGCCTGAAGTTGTCGGCCGGCACCTATGTGGTGCAGGTGGGCAAGCGCAAGTTCGCCCGCGTGACGCTGGGTTGAGCGCCGCACGGTTTCAGCGCGCGCCTGCGGCCTCCAGCATCTGCACCATGGCGGTGTAGCCGCGTGCCTTGGCCAGGGCCAGCGGGGTTTGCCCGTGGCGGTCGGCCAGTTGCAGGTTGGCCCCCGCGCCGATCAACGCCTGGAGCGTTGCACGGTGACGTGGCCCGCCGTCGCCGAGCACGATGGCCTCGATCACGGCGGTCCAGTGCAGGTTGTTGACGTGGTCCAGCGGCGCCCCGGCCGCGATGAGTTGCCGCACCACCCCGTCGTGGCCGAGGTGGGCTGCAGCGATCAAGGCGGTGCCGTCGTAGCGGCTGGTGACCTGTCGCGCGCTGGCGCCCAGCGACAGCAGCAGGCGCAAGGTCGCTTCGTCGTCTGCCACCGAGGCGATGGTGACCGCGTCGTAGCGGTCGTTTTCCAGGGCGTTCAGGTCTGCGCCCGCGCGGGCCAAGGCGCGGATGACCGCATGCTGCCGGGCAAAGGTGGCCACGTGCAGGGGCGTGCGGCCCCGGGTGTCGCGGGTGTCCAGTGCGGGTTTGGGGCTGCGCTCAATCAACGCGGCATCGCCCCGGTGCGCAGCGGCGAGCACGCCCTGGTAGGCCGCCGCCTCCGCCGTGCTGGGTGCCACCTGGGCTGTGGCGGCGCCAGCCATCAGGACCGAGGCCAGCGCCAGACTCAGCGCACGGGACAGCACAGGGGTCAGCGCGGCCGGGTTCATTTCAGCAGGTCCGCGACTTGGGCCAGGGCGGCGTTGGCGCATTGCTCGTCCAGGTGACCGCCGGGCGCGCCACCCACACCCACCGCGCCGATCACTTCGTTGCCCACGCGCACCGGCACACCACCGCCCAGCACCAAGAAGCCAGGGATGTCCACCAGCGTTTGCGCGCCAGGGTTCTTCTGCACGTTTTCCAGCATGGCGCTGGTGTTGGCACGGGCCGAGGCGGACGTGTAGGCCTTGCCTTGCGCGGCGCCCACGGTGTGCGGGCCGGCGTTGTCGGCGCGCTGCAAGGCGCGCAGGGTGCCGGCGCGGTCCACCACGGCTGCGGTCACGTTGTAATTGTTCGCGGCGCAGGCGGCCACGGTGGCGGCGGCGATCCGGTTGGCCAGTTCCAGCGACATGTTCTTCTCGGTGCGAACGGCCTGGGCGCTCGCGGCGGTGGCGGTCAGGGTCAAGGCGATGAGGGCGTATTTCATGAGGGCTCCGTGTGCTTGTGCGGTGCGATTCACCGTGTCCACACTGTAGAAAATCCCCCTCCATCTGCCCATTCGGGCGGTTACGCGCGGGCGTCCGTAGAACTACGGAGCGTCGCTCGATTCGGCCAGCGCCGCGTAGCGCCGGATCAGCTGGGCCAGCGAATCGGCCTCCAGCTTGGCGAACAGGTGGGCGCGGTGGGTTTCCACCGTGCGCGGCGACAGTTCCAGTGCGCGCCCGATTTCCTTGTTGGTCAGGCCTTCGATGATCAGGCCCAGCACCTCGCGTTCGCGCTCTGACAGTTGGGCGTAGCGTTCGCGGGCGTTGCGGTCGGCCTGCTGGCGCTGGCGCGACTTCACGTGCTGGCGCACCGCTTGTTGCAGCGCTTCGATCAGGCGTTCGTCGTCCACCGGCTTTTCGAGGAACTCCGCCGCGCCGGCCTTGAACGCGCGCCGGCACATCTCCACCGTGCCGTGGCCGGTCAGCATGATCACCGGCTGGTCCACGCCCTGCGCCGCCAGGGTGTCCAGCACCGACAGGCCGCTGAGCCCGGGCATGCGCACGTCCAGCACGCGGGCACCAGCCTATTCGCGGTCGAACTGGTCGAGGACATCCTGCGGGTGGCTCCAGGGCTGCACCCGCAGGCCCACCGTGGCGATCAGCAGCGCCAGGCTGTCGCGGACGGCTTGGTCGTCGTCGATGAGCTGGATCAACGGGGACAGCGGGGTGTTCATGGCGGGGCCAGCGGCAGGGTGAGGGAGAACTCCGCACCGCCCGCTTCGTGATTGCGGGCGGTGAGTGAGCCGCCCAGGTTGGTGGCGAGGGTTTCGCACAGGCTCAGGCCCAGGCCCAGGCCGCCTTCGCGGGTGCTGAAAAAGGGTTGGAACAGCCGGCTCATGGCGTGTTCGGGGATGCCGGGGCCTTGGTCCCACACCACGAGTTGCCCCGAGGGTGGGGCTGCCCTCAGGCGCAACAGCAGTTGGCGGCGTTCGGCGGGCACTTGCTCCAAGGCTTGCAGCGCGTTCATCAGCAGGTTGTGGATGATCTGTTCCAGCGCCACCGGGTCGGCTTGAACGCGGATGTCGGTGTGCGGCGCCTCGACCGACGGGTGGACCTGGCGGCGTTGGCACTCGGGTTCCAGCAGGTGCAGCACGCTGCGCACCGTGTCTTGCAGCACCACGGTTTGGGGGCGGTCGGTGTTGAGGCTCGGACGTTCCACGGCGCGGCGCAATCGGCCCACCACGTCGGCCGCGCGGCGGGCTTGTGCCACGGCCTGCTCCATCGCGCCCAGGGCGGTGGGGTCGGCCTCGGCTTGCTCGCGCAGCAGGCGGCTGGCGGCTTGGGTGTTGGCCACCACCGCCGTCAGCGGCTGGTTGAGTTCGTGCGCCAGCCCGGCCGCCAGTTCGCCCAGGGTGTTGAGCCGCGCCACCTGGCCCAGGCGCAGCAGTTCTTCGGCTCGGCGGCGCTCGGTGGTTTGGCGCTGCCAGGCGGTCCAGCCGCTGGTGGCGCCCAGCACCAGCAGCGCCCAGGCGGCCATGGCCAGCCAGGGCAATTCATGCCAGTCCATGTGGCGGGTGATGACGAGCTGGAACGGCTGGCTGGGGCTGGCCAGGGGTTTGTCAAACCGCAGTGGCCAGCCGGCACCTTCTGTTTCAGTGCCGGGTTGCAGTACGTAAGGGGTCAGCCCGTCGAGGGCCAGGGTGACGCGGGCCGGGCTGCGTTGCGGGGGCAGCGGCCACTCGTCCCAGGGCACGGTTTGTGGCAGGTCGATGCGCAGGGCGTAGGCGCCGTCGCCAGCGGCCATCACCAGGTCGTAGCGGCCGTGCGCCAGTTCGGTGGCGGCCAACCGGGCTTGGCGCTGGCGGCGCGAGTCGGCCTCGGCCGTGGTGAGAGCGGGGTCGGCCCAGGCGTCCCCAGGGGCGCGACGGCGTACTTGCAGGATGTGGGGGTAGACCGCTGGCAGGCGTTGTTCTGGCCGGTCCGCCCCATTGGGGTTGAGCAACGCCAGGGTGGCCAGCACCGCGTCGTGCTGCACCACCCGCTGGCTCAAAAGGCGGTGGGCGATGCGGCCATCGGTGTCGAAATCCTCGCGCTGGTGCTGCACTTCGGCGCGGCCGATGAACGCCGCACCGGCCAGCGCCAGCGCGCCGCTGGCGGTCCAGAGCAACCAGTGAGGGGGACGGGCCGAGGGCATGGCCGCATTGTGCACAATGGCCGGATGAACAGCGCATTGTGGCAACGCATTTCCCCGCGCCAGTGGCTGGCGGCATCGATCGTCGCGGCGTTGCTGACGATCGGGCTGAAGATGGCGGCGTGGTACGTGACGGGCTCGGTGGGTTTGCTGTCGGACGCGCTGGAGTCGTTCGTCAACCTGGCGGCGGCCGTGTTTGCTCTGGCGATGGTGACGATCGCCCAGCGGCCGGCCGACGAAGACCACCCTTACGGGCACACCAAGGCCGAGTACTTTTCCAGCGGCTTTGAGGGCATTCTGATTTTGGGCGCGGCGCTGGCGATCGGCTGGACCGCTGTGGAGCGCTTGTACGCACCGCAGCCGCTGGAGGCGCCGGGGCTGGGCTTGGGCCTGTCGGTGGTGAGCGCGCTGGTGAACGGCGGTTTGGCGCTGTGCATGCGCTGGGCCGCACGGGCGCATCACGACGCCGGGCGCGCGGGGGCCGAGGCGGTGGAGGCCGACGCTCGGCACCTGATGACCGATGTGTACACCACCGCAGGCGTGGTGCTGGGGGTGGGCGCGGTGTATGCCACGGGCTGGTTGTGGCTCGATCCGGTGGTGGCCTTGCTGGTGGCGGCCAACATTGTGCGCGAGGGGCTGCATCTGATCAGACGGGCCAGCGATGGCCTGATGGACCATGCGCTGGCGCCCGAGTTGCAACACGAGATTGATGCGGTGTTGGCGCGCTGTGCGGATGCAGAGCCCGCTGGGGTGGTGCGCTTTGACCACGTGAGCACCCGCCGCGCCGGCCAGCGCCGCTTCGTGGATGTGCACCTGCACTTGCCCGCCCATTGGCCGCTGGGCCGTGCGGCCGCGCTGCGCGACCGGGTGGAGCAGGCGCTGATGGCGGCGGTGCCCGGTGTGCACGCATCGATACAACTCTTGCCCCACAACCTGGAGGCACGGATACACACAGACGGAGAACAGGCATGAAGGCGGTGTTGCAGCGGGTGCGTGAGGCCCGTGTGGTGGTGGATGGGCGTTGCGTGGGCGAAATTGGCCAAGGGTTGCTGGTGCTGCTGTGCGCCGAGCGGGGTGACACCGATGCGGTGGCCGATCGCCTGTTGACCAAGGTGTTGAAGCTGCGCATTTTCAGTGACGAAGCGGGCAAGATGAACCGCAGCGTGCAGGACGTGGGCGGCGGTTTGTTGCTGGTCAGCCAGTTCACCTTGGCGGCGGACGTGTCGGGCGGCAACCGGCCCAGCTTCACCCAGGCCGCTGCGCCCGACGAAGGGCGGCGCTTGTACGAGCACGTGGTGGCGCTGGCGCGCGAGCGGCACCCGGTGGTGGCCACCGGCGAGTTCGCCGCCGACATGCAGGTGCACCTGGTCAACGACGGTCCGGTGACCATTCCATTGCACATGGAGCCGTGAGCGATGGACCGGTTTGCCGAGCTGCAAGCGCTGGGGCTGAACCTGCACGCGGTGCTGGACGTGGCGGCCTTGCCGGCGTCGGTGCAAGCGGGCCTGGGCTTGGCCCCCGATGAACTTGCTAGATACCCCCGGCTGGTGTTGATTGGTCACGCGGGGCGGGCGTTCTGGTCGGCCTTGAAGGCGCGCGGCCTGCACGGCAGCGATCCGGTGGACACTTTTGTGCAGGAGCAGGTGAGGGCTTGGATGGCGCGCCAGCCGGGGGAGCCCACCTGGTGGCTGGTGTTTCCCGGGGCCGTCCCGGTGGGTTTGCAGGCGCTGGGGGCGCTGGCGGGTTGGCACCACCCATCCCCGTTCTGGGTGGGGGTGCAAGCGGGGTGGGGCAGTTGGTACGCCTACCGCGCGGTGGTGCTGGTGAGCGAGCCATGGCTCTTGACTCTGCCGCAGCGGGCCGAATCGCCTTGTCTGAGCTGCGCGGCACAACCCTGCGTCTCGGCCTGCCCGGCGCAAGCTTTGTCAGGCGAGCCGGTGCAACACCATGAGGGCTTGCAAGCCTGTGTGGACCATCGGCTGCAAGCCGCATCGCCGTGCGCGGACCGCTGCTTGGCACGGCAGGCCTGCCCCGTGGGCACGGAGCACCGCTACACCGACGAGCAAACGGCCTACCACTACCTTCAGTCGTTGCCGGCGCTCAGGGCGTGGGTGGCGCGCGACTGAGCGCCCAATCGCCACAGCGTGCCGATGCTGTGGCCCAACTGTTCCAGGTTGTCGCGGGCGTCGGCCAGTGCTTCTGGCAGCGTACAGACCCGCCGCAGCGAGCTGAGCAGCACGTCCACCCCTTCACCGTACACCGCCTCGGCGCCGTGGAGAACGGCGCCCGACACACACACCACCGGCACGCCATGTTGTCGTGCCAGCCGGGCCACCCCCACCGGGGTCTTGCCGTAGGCGGATTGGTGGTCGGTCCGGCCTTCGCCAGTGATG
>CAZGDZ010000133.1:0-6388 GCA_964524855.1 uncultured Macromonas sp. | reverse complement strand
AACGTGGTCGAGGCTGGGGACAGAACGCGTGTGGTGCTGAATTTGGGTCAGTCGGTGGGTTACGAAACCCGCATCGATGGCAGCGCGTTGCTGGTGACCTTGAAGCCGCCGGCGGTGGCTGCTCCGGTGGCCGGTGGTAATTTGGGTGCAGTGTTCGCGGCCCCTGGAGCTTCTTCTGACGTCGTCGCACTGAGTGACATTGATTTTCGTCGGGGTGCTGAGAGCGCCGGGCGCGTCGTGGTCAATTTGGCCAACAACCAGACCGGCGTCGATATCCGCCAGCAGGGGCGCAATCTGGTGGTCGAGTTCATGAAGACGTCCTTGCCCGAAGGCTTGCGTCGGCGGTTGGACGTGTCGGACTTTGGTACGCCAGTGCGCACCGTCACCGCCTCTCAGGTGGGGGATCGGGTGCGTTTGTTGGTCGAGCCAGTGGGCAATTGGGAGCACAGCGCTTACCAGAGTGACAACCAGTTTGTTCTGGAGGTGCGCGAAGTCAAGACCGACCCGAACAAGTTGGTGCAAGGTCCGAACTATTCGGGCGAAAAGCTTTCCTTGAATTTTCAGAACATTGAAGTTCGTGCCTTGCTGCAGGTGATTGCAGACTTCACCAACTTCAACATCATCACATCCGATACCGTCACCGGCAACGTGACCTTGCGCTTGAAGGATGTGCCCTGGGACCAGGCACTCGACATCGTGTTGCAGGCCAAGGGGCTGGGCATGCGCAAAACCGGGAATGTGATCTGGGTCGCTCCCCAGGCCGAAATTTTGGCGAAGGAAAAATCCGAGCTCGAAGCACGGCAGCAAATTCAGGTGCTTGAGTTGCCGCGCACGCAGAGCTTCCGCTTGAACTTCGCTACTGCCGAAGATGTGGCCAAGCAGTTGACCACGGCTGTGGGCGCTGGTGAAAACCAGGTTCGCATCCTGAGCAAGCAGGGTTCGGTGTTTGCCGAGCCCCGCACCAACCAGATTTTTGTCACGGACATTGGCACCAAGCTGGAAGAAATCGAGGCGTTGATCAAGAAGATCGACATCCCGGTGAAGCAGGTGCTGATTGAGGCCCGCATTGTCGAGGCGTCTGACGATTTCAGCAAAGCGTTGGGGGTTCGATTCGGTGCGCGCAGCAGGCCTTCGCAGCTCAATGCTGCTGGCACAAACTCTACGGGTAGTGGCGCATCTTTCGGCTTCAACTCTCTAAATGCCAGCAGCTCCAACGCTGTATCAACCATTCCCGCCGCTGACACCACGCGGGATGGCGGGTTGTTCTCGTTGTCATTGTTCAATGCTGGGGTCACCCGGCTGCTGAACTTGGAGATTCTTGCCAACGAATCAGATGGCAAGGTCAAGACCATTGCCAGTCCGAAAATTCTGACTGCTGACCAGCGCGAGGCCCGAATCGAAGACGGTCAGCGTATTCCTTACAACAAGATCGACCAGGCTGGTAACACGACGACTGAATTTATCGACGCGGTTCTGTCCTTGCGTGTGACGCCCCAGATCACGCCAGACGGGGATGTGATCATGAAGCTTGAGGTCAAGAAAGATCAAGCACGATTGAATGAGCTCACTCGCGCATTGGAGCTGGTTCAAAAGAAGATCGTCGAAACGCAGGTTCTGGTTGAAAACGGTGGAACCATTGTGATTGGTGGTATCTACACCCAAGTTGACACCAACACACTCGAGAAAGTACCTGGTCTTGGTGATTTGCCTGTGCTGGGTAATTTGTTTAGGTCACGTGGCAATGCTTCCGTTAAAACCGAACTCTTAGTGTTCATCACACCACGGGTGCAAACGGAGACTTTGACTGCATCTCAACGCTGACGTGATTGCTTTGGTCGGACTCCCCGGTTCCGGAAAAACCACCGTGGGAAGGCAACTGGCGCGCAGGCTCCAGTTGCCTTTTATCGATTCGGATCACCAGATCGAGCAACGTTTGGGTTGTTCGATCCGTGAGTATTTTGAGCGCGAAGGCGAGGACGCTTTTCGCGATGTGGAGCAGGCCGTCATCGACGAGCTGTCGCTTGGTCCGTCGTGCGTGTTGTCCACAGGAGGTGGGGCCATTTTGCGCGAGGCCAACCGGCGGTGTTTGCACGAGCGCAGCAAGGTGTTTTACCTTCGGGCCACGCCTGAGGACGTTTACCGGCGCGTGCGTCACGATCGCAACCGGCCCTTGTTGCTCGTGGCTGACCCGTTGCAGCGCTTGCGGGATCTGTATGCCGCCCGCGATCCGCTGTATCGCGAGACTGCGCATTTTGTGGTGGAAACCGGCCGCCCGTCTGTGGTGGCCTTGGTGAACATGATTGCGATGCAGTTGGAGCTGAACGGCGCGAGTCATCCGGCCTGACGGGAGCCGCTCCGCGCTCGCTACACTAAGGGGATGAGCGCATCGTCCCCGAATCTCTCGGCCAAGGTTGACATCGATCTGGCCGATCGAAGCTATCCCATCTTCATTGGTACTGGTTTGCTGGACCAGGAAGTCACCTGGGCTGCTTTGCCCAGGGCCGCCAACGCCTGCATTGTCACCAATGACGTTGTCGCCCCTTTGTACGCCGAGCGCCTGCAGGCAGTGTTGCGGTCCAAGTACGCCCAGGTGGACGTGGTCGTGCTGCCCGACGGCGAGGCCCGCAAGACGTGGGACACATTGAACCAGATTTTTGATGCGCTGTTGTCCCGCGCCTGCGACCGCAAGACCGTGCTGTTCGCCTTGGGCGGGGGCGTGGTCGGCGACATGACGGGATTTGCCGCCGCTTGCTACATGCGTGGGGTGCCTTTTGTGCAAGTGCCCACCACCTTGTTGGCCCAGGTGGACTCCTCGGTGGGAGGCAAAACCGCCATCAACCACCCGCTGGGCAAGAACATGATTGGGGCGTTCTACCAGCCGTTGCAGGTGGTGTGCGACCTGGACACGCTGCGCACGCTGCCGGAGCGGGAGCTGAGTGCTGGTTTGGCGGAAATCATCAAGTACGGCCCGATCGCCGATTTGGCTTTCCTGGACTGGATCGAGGCCCACATGCCGGCATTGCGCGCGCGCGATCCGCAGGCTTTGGCTTACGCGGTGCAGCGCAGTTGCGAAATCAAGGCCTGGGTGGTGGGGCAAGACGAGCGCGAGGCCGGGCTGCGCGCCATTTTGAATTTTGGGCACACCTTTGGGCACGCCATTGAAGCTGGCATGGGCTACGGTGCTTGGCTGCATGGGGAGGCGGTCGGGTGCGGCATGGTGATGGCGGCCACCCTCTCGGCACGTCTGGGCTTGTTGCCCCAGACCGATGTCGCACGCTTGGTGCGGTTGATCGAAGCGGCGGGCCTGCCTGTGCGTGCGCCCAGGATCGGGGCGGATCAAGCCGCCCGTTTTCTGGAGCTGATGCGGGTGGACAAAAAGGCCGAGGCGGGCGAAATCAAGTTCGTGTTGATCCAGGCCAATGGCCAGGCGGTCGTGCGCGGCGCGCCGGATGCGTTGGTCGCCGAGGTGGTGGATGCCTGCACCGGCTGACGACGGCCGAGTGCGTTTGGGGGCGGCTTGCGATCCCGCGCACAGCCGTGGCCGGCGCCACCCGGAGGCGCCGGCCCCCACCCGCAATGATTTCCAGCGTGATCGCGACCGCGTCATCCATTGCACCGCGTTCCGGCGGCTGGTGTACAAAACGCAGGTGTTCCTTAACCATGAGGGCGACCTGTTTCGCACCCGCCTGACCCACTCGCTGGAAGTGGCGCAACTGGGTCGCAGCATCGCGCGCAGCCTGGGTTTGAACGAAGATTTGGTGGAGGCCATTGCACTGGCCCACGACCTGGGCCACACCCCGTTTGGGCATGCCGGCCAGGACGCCTTGAACGCCTGTTTGCACAACGATCCGTCCACAAACCTTGAGCAGTCTGCGGATGAACCTCAAGGAGGGTTCGAACACAACATGCAAAGTTTGCGGGTGGTGGATGAACTGGAGGAGCGCTATCCTGCCTTCAACGGTTTGAACTTGACCTTTGAAACCCGTGAGGGCATCCTGAAGCACTGCTCGCGCGCCAACGCGCAGTGGCTGGAGGCGCAGGAGCCTGGTGGCGTGGGGCACCGTTTTCTGCACGGCCAATCGCCGTCGCTGGAGGCGCAGTTGGCCAATCTGGCCGATGAGATCGCTTACAACGCACACGACATCGACGATGGGGTGCGTTCTGGGCTCATCTCCATCGAGCAGTTGGAGGCGGTGGATTTGTTTGACCGCTACCGCCGCCAAACGCTGGCGCAATACCCCCATTTGCGTGGGCGCCGTTTGTTGTTCGAGGCCATCCGGCGCATGCTCAGCGACCAAGTGTATGACGTGATCGCCGCGACCCGCGAAGCACTGCAGCAAGCCGGCGTCGAGTCACTGGACGACGTGCGACAGGCGCCGCATTTGCTGCGATTCTCAGCCCAGATGCGGGCGGATTCATCGACCTTGAAGCGCTTTTTGATGACGCAGCTTTACCGACACCCCAGGGTGCAGGAGACCACTGCGCGCGCGCGGACGGTGGTGTCTGATCTGTACCAGGCGTATCGCCAGGATTCGAGCTTGTTGCCGGCGTCCTCGTGCCCGGTGAGTGAGCGACGGCGCGTGGCCGACTACATCGCGGGCATGACCGACCGATTTGCCATCCGCGAGCACGAACGGCTCACGGGTCAGCGTCTGTTTGCCTGAAGGTGATGGCGTTGGTTGCAGCCACCCTTGCTGATCGCCGCGTGGCTGCTTTCGTGGTCCTGGTGGGCATCGTCAGCGCCTTCCATGTGGGCAAGCTTCCGCCGGCAATCCCGGTGCTGGCCCGTGATTTGGGCGTGACGCTGGTGCAAGCGGGGTTTCTGTTGGCCGTGATTCAGCTGGCGGGCATGGCGCTGGGGGCGTTAACGGGTCTGGTGGCAGACCGCCTGGGGCCCCGACGGGTGATGCTTGTCGGGTTGTTGCTTCTCTCGCTCGGCAGTGGCGCGGGCACCGCGGCAGCCAATCCACAGGTGTTGCTGCTCACGCGGGCGCTGGAAGGGCTGGGCTTTTTGTTGGCGGTGTTGCCTGCCCCCGGCTTGATTCGGCGTCAGTTGCACGACGCCGCACGTTTGAACAAAGCCCTGGGTTATTGGGGCGCGTACATGCCCGTGGGTGCGGCGACCATGCTGTTGTTGGGCCCACTCGCCTATGCGTCGATGGGCTGGCGATCCGTCTGGTTGGCGTTGGCGATGCTGTCCTTGGCTTGTGCTTGGGGCGTGTGGCGGTGGATTCCGCCCGACCCGCCGACCGACCCGAACGCACCCCGGTTGGGCTTGTGGCCGCGTTTGAGCCTCACCTTGTCGTCGGCAGGGCCCTGGCTGGTCGCTTTGGGGTTCTTGATGTATTCCGGGCAATGGCTGGCGGTGATTGGGTTTTTACCCTCCATTTACACCGAGGCGGGCTGGTCGCCGGCCTGGGTGGGTGTCCTCAGTGCGCTGGCGGCCGGGGTGAATCTGGTCGGCAACATCGGGGCCGGGCGATGGCTGGCTCGGGGCGTGAGGCCGCAAACCTTGCTGTTTTGGGGGTTTGGCACCATGGGTGTCGGCGCGGTGCTCACGTTCACCGACTTGGGGCTGCCAGGGCTGCAGTACGGTGCGGTGCTGGCGTTCTCGGCGGTGGGAGGCGTCATTCCCGGCACGTTGTTCGCCCTGGCGGTGCGCTTGGCGCCCAGTGCACAGACCGTGTCCACCACCGTGGGTTGGGTGCAGCAGTTGTCTTCCCTCGGGCAGTTTACCGGCCCTCCGATGGTGGCTTGGCTTGCAGCCCGAGTGGGGGGCTGGCACCTCAGCTGGGCTTTCAACCTGGCGTGTTGTTTGGCGGGCTTGGCGTTGGCGTGGCTGCTGCAACAGCGGCTTAGGCAGGCTGGGCGCTGAGGGCGATCATGGCTCGACTTCCCCGATTGGTGGTGCCTGGTGAATTGCATCTGGTGATGTGGAAAGCGCACCGTCACAGCCGCGTGTTTGCTGACGATGCCGATCGGCGTCAATTTCTGTCGCTGGTGTGGGAGTTGGCTCCTCAGCATGGGGTGCAGCTCCATGCGTATGCCCTCCTGGAGGCGGAAGTTTTGTTGTTGGTGACGCCAGAGAGCGAGGCAGCCTTGTCTGCCTTCATGCAGGCTTTGGGACGGAGCTATGGGCGGTACCACAACCAGCGACATGGTGGGGCGGGGACTTTGTGGGAGGGGCGCTACCGGTCCACCGTGCTGGAGGCGGATCGGCTGTGGCCGGCCCTGCTGACGCTGGACCTGGCCCCGGTGCGCGCCGGACTGGTGCATGCCCCGGAAGGGTACGCGTGGACCAGCCATGCCCACTACCGTGGCTGGCGAGTGGACACAGGGTTGACGCCGCACGCCTTGTGGTGGTCCCTGGGCAACACGCCATTTGCCC
>CAZGDZ010000132.1:0-6407 GCA_964524855.1 uncultured Macromonas sp. | reverse complement strand
CTTGACCTTGTCGCCTTCCTTCTCGTAGGTCATTTCCACCTCGGTGCCCATGGCCTGGATGAGCACCTTGCCGTCGGTCTGGAAGGTGTAGCGGGTCAGGCCCAAGGCGTCTTCGTACGTGCCTTGCAGGCCTGGGCTGCAGGCCATCAGCAGGGCAACCGCAACCATGGCCGCCAGCCGGGCAAGCCCCTGGGGCCACTGGCGGCGCAGGTCAGTCATTCGCCAGCACCTTGCCGTCCACGATCTTCACTTGCTGGCCGGTTTTCAGGCCGGGGTCTTGCGCCAACTGCACCGTCTGCGTCGCGCCGCTGTGCAGGCGCACGCTGACGTTGTAGCGCTTGTCTTTGGCCACCTGTTTTTCAATCTCGCGCCCGGCATAGGCACCACCCACTGCGCCCAGGATGCGCGCGGCCGTGCGGCCATCGCCTTTGCCGATCTGGTTGCCCAGCACGGCGCCGGCCACGCCCCCGGCGATGGCGCCGACGTAGCCCGGGTCACCCGCCACTTCGACCACCTCCACTGCTTGCACCACGCCGCAGGTGTCGCAGCTCTGGCGGGCGGCCAGCGTGGGTTGCACCGGTGGTGCCGACAGCGCTTTGCTGACTTTGACCGTCTTGCTACCCACGGCCAAGGTGGTGGTGGCCACGCTGTTGTTGGTGATGCGGTCGCGCGAGCGCACGGTGTAGACGCCGTTGTACTCGCCCGGGCGCGCTTCGGCCAGCGTGATGCGGGCGTCGGTGCCGCCGAGCGTCAAGGTCGCTTGTGCCCCAGGTGTACCCTTGACGGCGAAGGTGATTTCGTGGCCGCCGGTCAGCGCGGTTTGCTGGCTGCCGAAGTAGTCGATCACCGGGGTGGGCGTGGCGGCGGCCAGCGCGGCTTGGTGGGCCGACGCCGTCAGCAGCGTTTGGCCCAACACGGCTTGCACCTCTTGGGCGCCCACCCGCAACGTGGCGCGCACCGGGCTGTTGAACTTGACCTGGTCGCGGATGCTCAAGGTGTAGGCGCCGCTGTAGTTGCCCGCGCTGGTTTCGCTCAGGGTGACCACGTTGCTGCTGCCTTCCAGTGCCACCGTGGCGTTGCCGGCGGGCGTGCCGTTGAGCTTGAACACCAGCTCGGTGCCGGGCGTCAGCTCGCTCACCTGCTGCACGGTGAAGGTGTGGACGACGGGCGCGGTTTGCGCGTGCGCCCCCAGGCCGAGGGTCAGAAAGGTGATCCAGGCCAGCGCCAGGTGTCGGAGGGTCAGCATGATGAATGTCCTAGAAAAGCCGGTCGGCAGCCCAAGGGGCATGGTCGCCACCTTAGCACTGCGCCGGTCGCGGGGCAACGGCTAGGGCGAACCTTTACCGTTGTTACATTTGGTCATGCCCGGGTGGGCAACTGCTCCAGCGTGCGCAGGGCCAGGCACAGGTCGGCCCAGGCTTTGCCCTTGTCGGCCGGGCTGCGCAACAGGTAAGCGGGGTGGTAGGTCACCACCACCGGCAACGTCAGCCCACCGAGTTGCGCGGTGTAGACCTGCCCCCGCAGCTTGCCCAGGGGCATTTGTTGCAGGGTTTCGGGGGGCACGCAGCCGCCTTGGCCCAGCACCGTTTGTGCCGCAAAACGCCCCATGGCCAGCACGATGCGCGGTTGCAGCAGCGCCACCTGCCGCATCAGGTAGGGGCTGCACTGGTCCACCTCCACCGGGCTGGGGTTGCGATTGTGTGGCGGCCGGCATTTGATGACGTTGGCGATGTAGACCTTCTGTTCGCGGCTGAGCTGCATCGCAGCCAACATGCGGTCCAGCAACTGGCCGGCCCGGCCGACGAAGGGCAGGCCCTGGCGGTCCTCTTCTTCGCCCGGCGCTTCGCCCACAATCAACCAGTCCGGCGCCGGGTCGCCCATGCCGGGCACGGCGTGGCGCCGGCCGTGGCCCAGGTCGCAGCGTTGGCAGGCGCGGATGGCGGCTTCCAGCGATTCGCGGTCCAGGCTGCCCGTGGTGGAGTCGGCCACAGGGGCCACGCTGGGCAGCGGATGAACCGGAATGACCGGGGCGCGGACTGGTGCTGGCGGGCTGGCCAGCGGATGCTGGTTGGGGGTTGCACGCGCCGCGTCGGGCCGTGCCGATGGCTGTTCCTGGTCCCACCAGACGTTGACACCCATCGCCCGCAGCATGGCGTTGTGGCGCTCGCTCAGCCGGGGGCGAGCGTCGCGGGTGTCGGGCAGGGTGTCGGGGCTCATGGGGCGGGGGTCGTCAGGGGCAGGCACATCACCAGCGCGTCTTCGCGTTGGGTGCCGCCGGCCGGATAGTAACCCTTGCGCACCCCGGTGGTGGCAAAACCCAGTGTTTCGTACAGCGCGCGGGCGGGGGTATTGCTTTGGCGCACCTCCAGCCACAGCGATTGCGCGTGGCGCTGGCGGGCCTGGTCCAGCAGGTGCTGCATCAGCCGTCGGGCGTGGCCCTGGCGCCGGTGCGCCGGCACGGTGGTGATGTTGAGCAGGTGGACTTCGTCGGCGGCTTCCATGGCCACCAGGTAACCCAGCAGCCAGTGGCCGTTGCCCAGTGTGGGCGCGTGGGCCCAGTGCGGCGGGTCCTGCGCCGGGTTGGGCGGCTGGGTGAGTGCCCACATCCAGTGCCCGGCTTGCAGCGATGACGCGAAGTGGCGCAGCGACCAGGGGTGGGCGTAGGCGGTTTTCTCGGTGTCGGCGACGCGGTCCAGGTCCGCCTCGGTCAGCGGCAGCAGCACGGGCGGCGTCATGGTTGTGCGGGGCTGGCGCGCAAGGCCTCGCGTTCGGCGGTGGTCAGGGCCACTTTGTCTCGCACGTACAGGGGCTGGGCGCCCGCCGCGTCGGTGACTTGGCCTTGCATCCACAGGCCGGGCACCAGCCGCAACACGGCGGTGGCCCGGGGCCAGGCGGCCACCTGCGGTCGCTGGGCCCAAGCGCCGGGCAGGCGGGCGGCGTAGGTGCCCAGGGCGTTGCTGGCCAGCAGGGCGAGGCCGCTGTCGTCCGGCGGCGGCAAGGCTTCGGGGGTGCACAGCCAGGCCGTGCCATTCAGCCGGGGGTGTCCGTCCGCTTGCACCGTGCATTCGGCCACGTAGAGCTCGTCCATGCGTGCGTCCAGTGTGGCCAGCAGTGTGGCGCCAGGTGGCAAGGGGTGGGTGTGGCAGGCTTCGTCCGCCACGGCCAGCAAAGTGGGTACTGGCACCACCGGAATGCCACCGGGCCGTCCGGCCACCGCCAGGCCTTGGACCACCGCGCAGGCCGTGCGCAGGCCGGTGAAGGCACCGGGCCCGCAGCCAAAGGCGATGGCGTCCAGGTCGGCCACGCGCAAGCCGCACTGGCGCAGCAGCTGCAGCACTTGGGGGATCAATTCGGCGGAGGCCTGTGCGCCGCCCACGCCTTCGTGTTCGGCCCAGGCCGGCCCGCCCGCCGGGCCCACGGCCAGGCTCAGGCGTTCGGTGCTGGTGTCGAGGGTCAGAACCCTTTGGGGCTGGGCCGTGCTGCCTTGCAATGTCATGCGCCGATTATCGGCGCTGGGGCCGGCGCACCACCTCCGTGCCGCTTCAATGCCACCTGATAATGGCGCCATGACACACGGGCGTTCGGGCGGCAGTATCGGGTTCAGGGGCGTTTTGGGGGCGCTGGCCTTGCTGTGGGCGGCCACCACCTGGTCGCAGGCGCTGCTGGCTCCATTCCCCGACGCGGGGGCGGCGCCTGCCGGGGTGCTGTCCACCCTGCAGCGCGCAGGTGTGCCCGCCGAGGCCTTGTCCGCCGTGGTGGTGGACGCGGTGCCCGGCGGGGTGGTGCGCTGGGCCCACCGGGCGCAGGTGCCGGTCAACCCCGCCTCTACGATGAAGCTGGTGACCACCTTCGCGGCGTTGGACCTGCTGGGCCCGGCCCATGTGTGGCGCACCACGGTGTGGACCGACGCGCCTGTGGTGCAGGGCGTGCTGCAGGGGTCTTTGTACCTGCGCGGCGAAGGCGACCCGAAACTGGTGACGGAAAAACTGTGGTGGCTGCTGCGCCGGGTGCAGGGCCTGGGCATTGAGCGGGTGGCGGGCGACGTGGTGCTGGACCGCAGCGCTTACCAAGTGCCAGCGACCGACCCGGGCGCCTTCGATGGCGAGCCGCTTCGGCCCTACAACGCCACACCGGATGCCTGGCTGGTCAATTTCAAGTCGCAGCAGTTCCAGTTCGTGCCCGACGTGGTGGCCGGTGTGGCACGCGTTTCGATGGAGCCGCCGCTGGCCGGCGTGGCCATCCCCGCGACAGTCCCTTTGGTGCCCGGCCCTTGCAACGACTGGCGCGCCGTCTTGCGTGCCGATTGGTCCAATGCCTTGCAACCCCGTTTCAATGGCGGCTACCCACTGGCGTGTGGCGAGCGCAGTTGGCCCTTGGCCCACCCGGAGCCCGAACGCTTCGCCGAACGCGCCGTGGCCGGCATGTGGCATGCGTTGGGCGGCCGGCTCGACGGTGCGGTGCGTGTCGGCCAGGTGCCGCCAGCGGCGTCGCTCCGTGTCACGCTCGAATCACCGCCGCTGGCCGAGGTGGTGCGCGATGTGAACAAGTTCAGCAACAACGTGATGGCCCAGCATTTGCTGCTGGCGCTGTCGCCACCCGGCCAGCCGGCCACTTTTGATGGGGCCCGGCAGGCTTTGGCTCCCTGGTGGCGCCAGCGCATCGGGGCCGACGTGCCGCTGCCCGTGGTGGACAACGGCGCCGGCCTGAGCCGGGATGCGCGCATCACCGCCGAGGCTTTGGCGCGGGTGTTGCAAGTGGCTTACGCCTCGCCCATGATGCCTGAGTTGATGGCCTCGCTGCCCGCAAGTGGGCTGGACGGCACGCTGCGCCGCAGCGCCATGGGCGCGGGCGTGGCCCACCTGAAGACCGGCAGCCTGCGCGACGTGCAGGCGCTGGCCGGATATGTGCACGGCCCCCAGGGCGAGCGGCGGGTGCTGGTGGCCATCGTCAACCACCCCAACGCCCGGGCCGCGCGGCCCGCGCTGGACGCGCTGGTGCAGTGGGCGGCCGGGCCGATGCGCTGACGCGGTCGGCCACGCTGCGCGCGGTTCAGGGTTCGATTTCGATGCGGCCCGGTCCGTTGGCCACGGTCGCTTCCAAGGCGCGTTGGGCCGCCACCGCCATGCTGGCGGTCAGGTCGTGCAGGTGCAACTCGGGGCCAGGGGCTTTGCCGTGCAAGCCGATGCTGACGCTGCAGGGCAGCCCGGCGTGGGTGGCCGCCAGCTCGTGCAGGTCTTCGGCCAGCACCAGCGCATGAGCCACATCGGCGTCGGGCAGCACCGCCAGGTACTGGCCCCGGTCCCAACTGGCGAGCAGGTCGTGGGTGCGCACCCGCCCGGCCATGCGCTGCGCCAGGGAACGTTCCAGTTCGGCCGCTTGTTCGGGGTTGCGCTGCAGGCGCTGTGCGAAGTCGTCGATCTGCACCACCATCACCGTCACCGGGTGTTGCAGGCGGTCGGCCAGCGACAGGGTTCGGGTCAAGGCCTCCAGCACCGCAGTTCGGCTGGGCAACCCGGTCAAGGGGTCGTGCAGCGGTGACGTGGGCGGGAGTGCCTGGCGCTGCAACATCCAAAGCCCGCCCGCACCGAAGGCCGCGCTGGCCAGTGCCACGGTCAACAACTCCAAGGCAGACATCGTCATGTCGATATTGTCACACGCCGCAGCAAGGGGAGTCCCCCTGCCGGGGCGTCAACCCGCCGTGACCGACGGCAGCCAGGTGGACAGCGCTGGTATTGCCGCGATCAGCAGCAGCGCCGCCATCACCGCGAGCAAGAAAGGCAACGTGGCCTTGAACAGCGGGCCCATGCGCAGGTCGGCTTGCACCATCGCGATGTAGAGCCCCGGCCCCACTGGTGGCGTCACCAGCCCCACCACCGTGGCCACGGTACACACCACGCCGAAGTGGATTGGGTCGATGCCGAGCTGCGTCACCACCGGCATCAGCAGCGGTACCACCACGATCAGCACGCTGATGCTCTCCAGGAACATGCCCAGCAGCACCATCATGCCGATGACCAGCAGCAGGAACACGAAGGGCGAGCTGGTGAGCCCGGCCAGGTATTCCACCACCAGGTCGGGCACGCCCTGGAAGGCCAGCACCCAGCTCAGCACCGAGGCGGCGGCGATCAGGCCGGTGATGGTGGCGGTGTTGACCGCCACGCCCAGCAGGATGGGTGTGAGGTCTTTGACGCGCAGTTCGCGGTAGAAGAAGCCCAGCACCAGCGCGATAATGGCGGCCACCGAGCCCGACTCGGTCGGCGTCATCACGCCCAGCATGATGCCGGCGATCACCACCACCGGGATGACGGCCGGCACCAGGCCCTCCACCACCACCTTGAGCGAGCTTTTCCCGCTGCCCGAGCGCCCGGCCGGCAGGCCCGGCCCGAACACACCGTACAAAAAGATCA
>CAZGDZ010000131.1:2810-6461 GCA_964524855.1 uncultured Macromonas sp. | reverse complement strand
CGTCGGCGCGCGCCCATTCGTCCCAAATGGTGCAGCCGCGTTCCTGCAGCCATTGCACGTTGCGCTCGCCGCGCAAAAACCACAGCAGTTCCAAGATGATGCTTTTCAGGTGCACCTTCTTGGTCGTCACCAGCGGAAAGCCTTCGCTCAGGTCGAACCGCATCTGGTGGCCGAACACGCTGCGGGTGCCGGTGCCGGTGCGGTCGCCCTTGGCCACGCCGTGCTCGTACACATGGCGCATGAAGTCTTCGTACTGGTGGCGGACGGGGCGGTTCACGGGCAAGCTTTCAAAAACGCTAGATTTTAGGCGCGGCTACTGATCGTTCGTGCCACCTCAGCGAAACGCGCCAGCAGGGACGCGGCTTCGGGCGTGTCGGTCACGCGCGGTAAGGGTTGGCTCGGATCGGCATGCCGGCACACGTAGGCTGCGGTGGCCCCGGCGCTGAATTCGGGATGGAACTGCACGCCCCACGCATGACGGCCAACACGGAAGGCTTGATGCGGCTCGAAAGCGTTACCTGCCAGTCGCACCGCGCCCGGTGGCAAACGGCGCACATGCTGGCGGTGGGCGGCCTGGCCGCCGAACTCGGCGGGCAAGGTGCTGAACAGTGCGTCACCCTGGGCGGCGTGCGCGTCCAACGTCACCGCCACCGTGCCCAGTTCGATGCCCACGGGGTGATAGTCCACCTCGCCACCCAAGGCGTGGGCCAGCAACTGGTGGCCGTAGCAAATGCCCAGTACCGGCAGTTCGGCGGCCACGGCGTTGCGCAGCCAGTCGGCGGTCTGCTCGCTCCAGGGTTCGCGGTCGGTCACCATGCTGTGCGAGCCGGTCACCACCGCACCCGCCACGTCGGCCGGGCTGGGCAGTGGCGTGCCTGCGCGCGGGTCCACCACTTGGATCAGGCTCGCATCGATGCCCAGCCCGGAGGCGATCCAGTCCTCGAAATCGCCCCATTCGGCGGCGATGTCGGGGTGGGTGCTGCCGGTCTTGACGATCAGCAGCGGCCTCACTTGTAAAACACCTCGACCGTGCCTTTGAGTTTGATCAGCAGGGGCTGGCCTTTGCGGTCCAGCGTTTTACCGGCGGGCACGCGCACCCAGCCTTCGCTGACGCAGTATTCGGCCACGTCAAAGCGTTCTTTGCCGTTGTGGAGGATGCCGACGTCGTGCTCAAACACGGCGGCCACGTGGTGCGGGCTGCGCGGGTCGATGGACAGGCGGTCGGGCAGGGTGGGGCGTTCGGTCGTCATGGTCAATGTCAAAGCCAAAGGCGCGCAGCTTACAGCACGCGCCCGGGGTTGAGTATGCCTTGCGGGTCCAGCGCAGCCTTGATGCCGCGCATCATCTGCAAGGCGGTGGGGTCTTTGTAGCGCGGCAGCGTGTCGCGCTTGAGGCTGCCAATGCCGTGCTCGGCGCTGATGGAGCCGGCGTGGCGGCGCACCGCGTCGAACACCAATGTGTTGACGTGGTGTTCGTGCGCCTGCAGAAACGCGGCACTGTCCACGCCCGCCGGGCATTGCACGTTGTAGTGCAGGTTGCCGTCGCCCAGGTGGCCAAAATTCACCAGCCGTACGCCGGGCACAGCCTGGGCCAGCAGGGCATCGGTTTCGGCACAGAAGGTGGGAATGCGCGACACCGGCAAGCTGATGTCGTGCTTGATGTTGAGGCCTTCTTCTGATTGCGCCAGTGAGATGCTTTCCCGGATGTGCCAGAGGTTGCGGGCTTGGGCCAGGTTTTCGGCGACCACCGCATCGGTCGCGCATCCGTCCTCCAGCGCAGCTTGCAGCACCGCCTCGAACCTTTCGCGGGCGTGGGCTTCGCTTTCGGTGTCGCTGTTTTCCAGCAGCACGCAGTAGGGCGTTTCGCGCCACAGCGGCACCCGCAGGGCGGCAAAGTGCTTGTCCACCAGGCTCAGGGCGAACTGGCCCATCACTTCGAAGCCGGTGAGGCCCGGACCGAGGTGGCGCTGGGCCAGGCCGAGCAGCGCTACCGCCGCATCCAGCGAGGGCACAGCGGCCCAGGCGGTCAACTGTGCTGCCGGGCGCGTGAACAGCTTGAGTGTGGCCCCGGTGATGATGCCCAGCGTGCCTTCGCTGCCCACCATCAGGTGGCGCAGGTCGTAGCCGGTGTTGTCTTTGCGCAGGCCGCTCAGGCCGTCCCACACCTCGCCCTGCGCGGTGACGACCTCCAGGCCCAAGCACAGGTCGCGCGCGTTGCCGAAGCGCAGCACCTGGGTGCCGCCGGCGTTGGTGGCCAGGTTGCCGCCCACGGTGCAACTGCCTTCAGCAGCCAGGCTCAGCGGCAGCCACAGATCCTCGGCTTCGGCGGCTTGCTGGGCCGCTTGCAGTACGCAGCCGGCATCCACCGTCAGGGTCAGGTTGTCGCGGTCCAGTTGGCGCACGCGGTGCATGCGTTGCAGGCTCAAAACCACCTGGGTGCCGGTCGTGTCGGGCACGCTGCCCACCACCAGCCCAGTGTTGCCACCTTGCGGCACCACGCTCACGCCCGCAGCGGCGCAGGCTTGCACCACCTGGGCCACCTCGGCGGTGTTGCCTGGGCGCACTACCGCCAGCGCGTGACCCCGGTGGCGCTTGCGCCAATCTTGCTCGTAGGCGCTCAGGTCGGTGTGGTCGGGGGTGAGTACATGGGCCGCGCCTACCGTGGCGCGAAGTCTGTCCAGCAGTTCGCTTGCGACGGGAGCCGGTGTCGGTGCCATGCGGGGGGCAGGTGCAGGGTTCAAACGCAGGGCTTAGGAGCTTGTGGCGGCATCGGCGGCCTTGGCCGCGCGCAAGCGCAGGCGCACGTGCAGCGCGCAAGCCACAAACAGCACCACACACAGCAGCACTTGGAACCAGGCCAAACCGCTGGACAGGCCGCCTTCGCTGGTGGCCCGTACTATTCCCTCAGTGAAGTACAGCCACACCATCAGGCTGAGCCAGCGATAGGTGTACATACGGTGCTTCAGCAGCCCGGCCAGTGGCCAGGTCAGCGGCAGCACTTTCAAGGCCCACCACGAGCCGCCTTCGCGCAGCGGGGCCAGCCACAGTTCCCACGCCAGACCCAGCGCAATCAGCGCCAGTAGGCTGCCCACGGCCAGGGCGCGGGTCCAGCCGGCGGCGGCGGTGCCATCGGGCGTGGGCGTGGGGGAGTGAAGGGCGGGCGAAGGGGGGACGGGATCGGTGTGGGTTTTCATGGCGGGGCAATGTCGGTGGCATGATACCGGTATGCGGGGCAAAGACATTTATTTTGGGCTTTGGACGCGGGCCCGGCGACGGGCCCGCGTGTTTTGGGGCGACTTTTTGCGGTTCCCGTGGCAAACCACGGCCCAGACGCTGCGCGAGCGGTTTCGCGAGGACCGGCTGGGCGTCACCGCGGGCAGCCTGACTTTCACCACCACCATTTCATTGGTGCCGTTGTTCACGGTGGCGCTGGCCATTTTCAGCGCCTTTCCCATGTTCGGCCGCATGGAGGTGATGTTGCAAAAGTGGCTGGTGCAGAGCCTGGTGCCGGAAAACATCGCGCGCCAAGTGTCGAATTACCTGCTGCAGTTTGCCAACAAGGCGGGGCAGATGGGGTGGGCCGGTGCTTTGGTGCTGCTGGTGACCGCGCTGGCGCTGATTTTGACGATCGATCGCAAGCTCAACGACATTT
>CAZGDZ010000131.1:0-2800 GCA_964524855.1 uncultured Macromonas sp. | reverse complement strand
CTGGCGCGTCAGAGAGAGCCGACCGTTCACGCAGCGGGTGCTGGTGTATTGGGCCTTGCTGACGCTGGGCCCCTTGTTGATCGGTTTGAGCCTGAGCCTGAGTTCCTACGCCGTGTCGTCGTCGCGAGGCTGGGTGTCTGGGCTCGATACCGGGGTTCGGCTGGTGCTGGACGGGTTGGAATTTTTGATGGTGATTGGCGCGGTGGGGGCGCTGTACCGCTATGTGCCCCACGCCCATGTGCGCTGGACCCACGCGCTGGTGGGCGGCTTGTTCGTGTCGCTGACGCTGGAGGGTGCCAAGCGATTGCTGACCTGGTACCTGGCGTCGGTGCCCACCTATTCGGTGGTGTACGGTACTTTTGCAACACTGCCTATTTTGTTGATCTGGCTGTACCTGGCCTGGGTGATCGTGCTGCTGGGCGCGGTGGTGACCGCGTACTTGCCCGCCCTGCTGGCTGGCATTGCGCGCCGGGGGGATGCGCCGGGTTGGTCGTTTCAGCTGGCGTTGGAGGTGTTGTCGGCGTTGCAGCAGGACCGTGCTTTGAACGGCGCCGGCGTGCCGCTGCAAGCCGTGGCCCACCGCCTGCAGGTGGACCCGCTGCAACTCGAAACCCCGGTCGAGACCTTGCTGGCCCTGCAATGGGTGGGGCGGCTGGAGAGCGTGGATGGGCAAGAAGGGGCGCTGGTGCTGTTGGCCGAGCCCGCCGCCACGCCGCTGGCCCCGTTGGTGGAGCGCTTGCTGCTGACCCGCGACGCCAGCACCGCCGCCGCCTGGCAGGCCAGCAATTGGGACGCGCGCCGGTTGGCCGACGCGCTGCCCTGAGGGCGCTGAAATTCAGCGCGTGGCCAGGGCCATGCCTTTGCGGGCCAGGGTGTCCACCTCGGAGCTGATGTTGGCCAGGGTGTTGGCCACCACCGAAAACTCCCGGCCCACCGAGCCCGCCCGCGCCGCAATCACCTGCGCGTTGAAGGACACGATTTTCGCTTCCCTCGCCACCGATTGGATGTCGCCGACGATGCCTTTGAGTTCCCGCATGATGGCGGCTTCCTTGGCAGTGCCGAGTTCGTCAAAGGCGCTGGTGGCTTGGTTGAGCGCTTGCAACACCGTGTCCATCGAGGCCACCAGCCTATCCACCGCACCGCCATTGCGCTGGGCCTGTGCCGCCATGTCCAGCGCCGAGCGCGCGTCGCGTATGAACGTGTCCACCGTGCGTGCCACCTGGGCCGGCTCAAAGTACACCGCCCGCAGCCGGTTGCCATCGGGGCCGTTGAGCTGGCGTGCGCTCTGCACCAACTGTTGTTGACTGGACTCGAAGGTGTCGAGCGTGCTCCGTGCGGCGGCCAGTTGCCCGTCGCGCCCTTCGGAGGCGAGGATGATTTGCAGCGTCAGCCGTTGAGACAACATGCGCTGGCGCGCCGCCAGGTTGACGATGGACATGCCTGCTTGCAGGGAGGCGGTGGGCTGGGCGTTCATGGCAGGGGTCTTTCCAAAGGGTCAACGGGGCATCAGGCGGACTTGCCCCAGGCTGTCCAGCGGCCGGGGTTCGCCCAGGTGGAAGCCTTGGGCATAGTCCACCCCAATGTCGCGGATGCGTTCCAGGATCGCTTCGCTGGAGACGTACTCGGCGATGGTTTTCAGGCCCATCACATGGCCAATGGCGTTGATGGCCTGCACCATCGCCAGGTCGATCGGGTCGGTTTCGATGTCTTTCACAAAGCCGCCGTCGATCTTGAGGAAATCCACCGGCAGGTTCTTCAGGTAGGCGAACGACGACAGGCCACTGCCGAAATCGTCCAGCGCGAACAGGCAGCCTAGTTGCTTCACCTCGCCAATGAAATGCACCACTTTGGAGAGGTTGGCGACCGCCGCCGTCTCGGTGATTTCAAAGCAGACGGTGCCGGTGGGCAGGTGCAGTTGCTCCAGTGTGGCGTGCAGGCTCTGGCGGAAGCGTTCGTCCGACAGCGATGCACCAGACAGGTTCATGCAGAACACGCCGTCGAGCGCACCATTTTGGCGCAATTGGTCGCCCATCCAGGCCAGGGTGTTGTTCACCACCCATTGGTCGATGCGCGGCATCAGGCCGTAGCGCTCGGCGGCAGGCAGGAAGGCGCCGGGCAGCACCAGCTTGCCGTCTTCCTCCAGGCGCACCAGAATTTCAAAGTGCATCCTGTCGTCCGGGCCGGGGAACAGCGGGAAGATGGGTTGCACGAACAGCCGCAGGCGGTCTTGGTCGAGGGCGGATTGCAGGCGTGACACCCATTGCATTTGCCCCTGTTGCTCGATCAGCCTAGAGTCGTCCACCTGGTACAGATGCACCCGGTTGCGCCCACCTTCTTTGGCGGCGTAACAGGCGGCGTCGGCGCTGGCCAGCAGCAGCCCCAGGTCGCGCTGGGTTTCGTCGATCACCACCAGGCCAATGGACGCCCCAATCGAGAAGGACTTGCCCTCCCAGGCGAAGCGGAAGTCCGCGATCGCTTCGCGCAGTGTGTTGGCCAACTGCACGGCCCGTTCCACCGGGCAACTTTGCAAGATAAGGCCAAACTCGTCGCCCCCCAGCCGTGCCAGGGTGTCGGCCGCGCGCAGCTGGTTGCGCATGAGTTGGGTGACCTGGCGCAGCAACTCGTCGCCAGCCACGTGGCCGCAGGTGTCGTTGACGATTTTGAACTGGTCCAGGTCCAGGTAACACAGCACATGGTGCTGGCCCGGCCGCTCGGGGCGTTCCAGCAGTTCTTTCAGCCGACGCTCGAACTCGCGCCGGTTGGGAATGCCCGTCAGCGCGTCGTGGGTGGCCTGGTGGGT
>CAZGDZ010000130.1:0-6461 GCA_964524855.1 uncultured Macromonas sp. | reverse complement strand
AGGCGCTTGAAGACATGCCGCTGTCGCAACTGGCCTACACCGTGTTCGACACCGAGACCACCGGCCTCAACCCCTCGCAGGGCGACGAAATCATCCAAATCGGCGCCACCCGCATCGTCAACGGCAAGCTGCTGCGGCAGGAAAGTTTCGAACAACTCGTCAACCCACGGCGCACCATCCCGGCCGCGTCCATCCCTATCCACGGCATCACCCAGGACATGGTGGAGGGGCAGCCCGATATTTCGCAAGTGCTGCCGGCCTTCCATGCGTTTGTGCACGACACGGTGCTGGTGGCCCACAACGCAGCGTTCGACATGCGTTTTCTGCAACTCAAGGAGAAAGTCACCGGGTTGAAGTTCGACCAACCGGTGCTGGACACGCTGCTGCTGTCGGCGCTGGTGCACCCGAGCCAGGATTCGCACCGGCTGGAGGCGATCGCCGAGCGCTTCAACGTCACGGTGCTGGGGCGGCATACCGCCATGGGCGATGCGATGGTTACCGCCGAGGTGTTTCTCAAGCTCATTCCGCTGCTGGCGGAAAAAGGCATCCACACCCTGGGCCAAGCCCGCCAGGCGGCGGAGCGCACCTATTACGCCCGCCTCAAGTACTGAGCGGGCGTGCGGAGTGTCTCAACGCCCCATCTGGTAGCGGTTGGCCAGCACGCCTTGCAAGCTTTTGACCACCGAGAACGCTTCTTTCAAGTGGCTGCGTTCGAAGTTGGACAGCTCCTCGGGCCGCAGGTAGTTGTCGGCCGAATGACCGTCCGACATGCGGCGCGCCTGGTGTTGCAGGCGCAGGGTGCTCAGGTACTCCAGCGCGTCCAGCAGGTCGCGCACCCGCTGCTCGGTGATCTCGCCGCTGGCGGCAGCGGTCTCCAGGCGGTCCTTGGTGTTCACGGCCGGCGAGCCTCCGGCCAGGGCATACACCCGCGCCAGGTCGATGATCGGCACGATCCCGGTGTGCTTCAGGTCGATGGTGCCGTCGTGCTCGCCGCCTTTGATCAGCGACAGGTTGCCCAGCCAGTTCAGTGGGGGTTGGTGCGTCAGCGCGTTGCCCACAATGTGGGCCAGAAAAATCCGCTGGTGTTTGCTGCGGGCCAGCACGTCAGCGCGCAGCGCGTCCATCAACTCGCGCTTGCCGTACACAAAGCGCTGGTCAAAAAACACACAGGTCAGCATCAGCGCTTTCGGGTCTGGCTGGTCGATCCATTGGCTGAAGTACTGTTGCCAGCGGTGCAGCGGCTGTCGCCACTGGTCGGTCATGGCCATCATCTCGCCAGGGCAGTAGACGTAGCCGCACGCGTTCAAGCCGTCGCAGACAAAGCGCGCCAAGTCCCGAAAGTAAGCGCCATGCTGGGCTTCGTTGTAGGCGTCGTCCAGTACCAAGCAGTTGTCCTGGTCCGATTTGGCGGTCTGCTCGTTGCGCCCCTGGGAGCCCGCAGCCACCCAGGCGTACTCCACCGGGGGCGGGCCAAACTGCAACTCGCCCAATTGCAACAGGCGCGAAGTCAGCGCGTCGGTGATGGCCGACACGATGTGCCCGGTGCTGTAGGCGCTGGCGTCGGCCGCCGCCAGGTTCTGCTGCAGTTGCTTGATGCGGGCGCTGGTCTGCACGAGGCCATCCACCGTGGTCTGTTTGTAAATCGCCCCCGCCAGGTACACCGCCGAGTTGCTTTGCTGTTCCGTCAGGTCGGTGCTGGTGATGATGCCAGCCACCTGGGTGCCGTCCATCACCGGCACGTGGTGGATGTTGTGTCGCGCCATCAGCAGCAGCGCGTCGAAGGCGTGGCCGCTGAACGGGATGGTCATCGGTGCCAGCGTGGCAATCTCCATGATCGGACGCGATGTGTCCAGACCCGCTGCCACCACGCGGTTGCGCAAATCGCGGTCGGTGATCAGCCCAAACAGCGCACCGTCTTTCACGATCAGCACCGACGACACCCGTTGATCCCGCATCACCTGCGCGGCTTGTTGGATGGGGGTGTCCGGTGGCAACAGCACCGGTGGGCGCCGAACCAAGGCCTGCACCGGGGTGGTGATCAGGTTGACATAGTTGTCTGCGCTGCGGGGTGTGGGGTCGAACGGCATGGGTAGGGCGGCAGTGGCGTTAATATCCCATGCTACACCGCAGCCCGCTGGTCGGGTTTGTGCCGTATCAAGCTTTCCCTCTGCCGTTGCCATGTTGTTGTGGGTCATGTCGGTCAAGCTGGTGGCCGAAATCGCATTGCTCGCCCTGTTGGGGCGATGGGTCTTGGTGGCTTGGCTGCAGCGTGTGTCGCCCACGGCCATGGCGTCCAACCCGTTTTTGTGGGTGCTCGATGTGGTGGCCCGGCCCTTTGTGGCGGCGGCCGGCTGGCTCACGCCCCGTCGGGTGCCTCGCCATCTGCTGCCGGTGGTGGCGTTTGCCTTGTTGTTGGCGGCTTGGTTGGCGGCCACGGTCGCCAAAATATTCTGGTGCGTGGAGGCCGGCATGCAGGTGTGCCAATGACTACCCCGGCCAGAACCTGGGTTTGGCAAGTCATGGGCCGATGCTGGCTGACCCTGGGAGCCCAGCAACGCGCCCGCGCCTGTTGGCTCAAGGCCTGCCAGCGAGACCGTGCGCTGGCGGAGGCTTGGGCAGCGCTGGCACATGGCCATGCCACCGGCCAGCGTTGGGGCAGGGCGTTGCGCTGGCAAGCTCGGGCTGCTCGCTTGGCCCCCGGCAACGCCGCCACCTACTACAACCTGGGGTACCTGCGTGAACGCCTGAACGACGCGGTGGGCGCTGAAGCCGCCTTTCGCCAGGCTGTGGCGTTGGCACCCCTGCTGGATCAGGCGTGGTACGGCTGGGGTTTGGCCCTGCGGCGTCTTGGCCGATTGAAGGAAGCACTGGATGCCCAACTCCGCAACACCCAGTTGCAGCCCCTGAGTCCGCATGGGTGGATGGAGGTGGCGCGCCTCCAGGCCGCGTTGGGACAAGAGACTGCGGCCGCCAAGACGGTGGATCACCTGGGAGGTTTCGACCCGAAGGCGGCTCGCCAGTTGGCCGCAGAACTTTGGGTGTGCCCTTCGCCCAGTCAGGCAGCGACCGCATGAAGGCCCGCCGGGCCGCCGGGCCGCTGCCCAGCTCTGAACGGCGTGAGGCCGGGTTGTCCCCCGTTCAGCACTGGCGGCTCAATCGGCGGCTGACGCTGGGTTTGCTGCTGGTGTGGTTCGGCGTCACATTTGGCGTCAGCTTCCACGCCCGCGAACTCGACTTCCGCTTTTTCGGCTGGCCCTTCAGTTTCTGGGTCGCAGCGCAAGGCGCGTTGCTGGTGTACGGCTTGATCATCGCGTTCTACGCCTGGTACATGAACCGCCTGGACGACCAGTTGGCCGACCCATCGGCGCCGGAGGGCAGCGCATGAGCCGCCAGTCGCAAGCGCAACTGCACCAGCAGCTCAACCGGGTGTACCTCTGGTACACCGGGGGCTTCCTGGTTTTTGTGCTGGTGCTGGCCTGGCTGGAGCAGTTGGGGCTGTCGCGCGAGTGGATCGGCATGATTTTTCTGCTGGCCACCATCGCGCTGTACGCCTCCATCGGCATCATGAGCCGCACCATCGACCCGGTTGAGTACTACGTGGCCGGACGTCGGGTGCCTGCGGTGTACAACGGCATGGCCACTGGGGCCGATTGGATGTCGGCCGCCTCTTTCATTGGGCTGGCAGGAACCCTGTATGTGCAAGGCTACAGCGGCTTGGCCTTTGTGATGGGCTGGACCGGCGGCTACTGCCTCGTGGCACTGCTGCTGGCGCCATACTTGCGGCGCTACGGACAGTTCACCATCCCCGATTTTCTGGGCGAACGCTACGGGGGGCACGGTCCGCGCCTGATCGGGGTTTTGGCGGCCTTGCTGTGCTCGTTCATTTACGTGGTGGCCCAAATTTACGGTGTTGGGTTGATCACCTCGCGGCTCACCGGGCTGGCGTTCGAGGTCGGGGTGTTCCTGGGCCTCGGGGGCATTCTTGTGTGCTCCTTCCTCGGGGGCATGCGTGCTGTCACCTGGACCCAGGTGGCCCAATACATCGTGTTGATACTGGCCTACCTGCTGCCCGTGGCCTGGTTGTCGGTCAAGCAGACGGGCGTGCCGGTGCCCCAACTGGTCTATGGCTTGCAGTTGGAAAAGATCACCGAACGCGAAAAGGAGCTGACCGACGACCCCGCCGAAGCTCAGGTGCGGCTGATCTACCACCACCAGACAGGCGTGTTGCGCGAAAAACTGAAAGACCCGGGCGCAGCCCTGGCCTACGACCGCGCGTTGGCCGAAGCCTACCTCGATGCCTTGCGCGAATTCAACGGCCTTGCTGCCGAAATTGCGGATGCGGAGAAGGAGCTGTCGCGTTTGCCGCGCGACGAAAGCTCCGCCCGCGCACTCTGGGCCCGCCAGTTGGCCGAGGCCGAGGCCAAATCGCGTCCGCTCAACGGCATGTTGCCCCATGCCCAGCAATACGCCGGCGACCCTCGGGGCAGACCGCAGGAGCAGGCCGATTTCGAGACCTCCCGTCGCAACTTCCTGGCCCTGGTGTTCTGCCTGATGGTGGGCACGGCGGCGCTGCCGCACATCCTGATGCGCTACTACACCGTGCCCGACGTGAAGCAGGCGCGCCGCTCGGTCACCTGGTCGTTGGTCTTCATCAGCCTGCTGTACTTCACCGCGCCGGCCTTGGCGGTGCTGGTCAAGTTCGAGGTGTTCAACGTGCTGGTCGGTACCTCGTTCGACCAGTTGCCCTCCTGGGTGGCGGCCTGGAACAAGGTTGATGCGTCCTTGCTCAGCGTGCGCGACGTCAACCGCGACGTCGTGCTGCAGCTCAACGAAATTTCCATAGGCGTGGACATCATCGTGCTGGCCACGGCCGAAATTGCCGGCTTGCCCTACGTGGTTGCCGGGCTGGTGGCTGCGGGTGGCTTGGCCGCCGCCTTGTCAACCGCCGATGGGCTGCTGCTGACGATTGCCAACGCCCTCAGCCACGACGTGTATTACAAGATGATCGACCCCAATGCCGCCACCGCACGCCGTGTCACCATTTCCAAGGTGTTGCTGCTCGTGGTGGCCTTGTCCGCCGCTTACGTGGCGGCGCAAAAGCCGGCCGACATCCTGTTCCTGGTGTCGGCGGCCTTCTCGTTCGCGGCCTCGGCTTTCTTCCCGGCGCTGGTGCTGGGTATTTTCTGGAAGCGGGCCACCGGGTCGGCAGCCATACTGGGCATGCTCAGCGGCCTGGGTGTGACTTGCTACTACATGGCCACCACCCAGCCGTGGTTGCGTGAAGTGTTCGGCCTGAGCGGGCCGATCGAACTGTGGTGGGGCATTCAGCCGATTTCGGCGGGTGTGTTTGGCGTGCCGGTTGGCTTTGCGGTCATGGTTGTGGTCAGTTGGCTCACCCCCCGCCCCACGCCCACCATTGTGGCCTGGGTGGACCGTTTGCGGCAGCCTCACTGAAGTTGCTTGCTCGCCCAGCACGGCTCGTAGTACAATCGCGGGCTAACCTTGCTGCACCCCTGTTGACGCCGGGGGCGGCTTTCATCCACAAGGAGTGTGTATGCGTCATTACGAGATCGTCATGCTGATCCACCCGGATCAGAGCGAACAAGTGCCCGCCATGCTGGAGCGCTACAAAGGCATGATCACCGCTGGCGGTGGTCAAATTCACCGTGTTGAAGACTGGGGCCGCCGTCAGTTGGCTTACCAGATCAACAAGTTGTCCAAGGCCCACTACCTGTGCCTGAACATCGAGTCCGACCAGTCCGTGGTCGCCGAGCTCGAGCACGCTTTCCGCTTCAACGACGCCGTTCTGCGCCACATGACCGTGCAGAAGAAAAAGGCCGAGACCGCCCCGTCTTCCATGATGAAGGCCGTCGAGCGTGAAGAGGCTCGCAAAGCCCAGCAGCAGGAGGCCGCAGCGTAATTGCCATCGGTGAGTGGTGAGCCGCCGGTGAATCAGTTGGTTTTGCAAGCGTCGTTGGTCGGCCTGTCCGCCCCGCGCTACACGCCAGCCGGTATCCCGGTCGCCGATGTGCTGCTGGAGCACGAATCTTCCCAAGTGGAAAGTGACCAGCCGCGTCGGGTTCAGTTGCAGTTGAAGGGTGTGGCTTTCGGCGTTTTGGCCGAAAGATTGCGCACCCAGCCCATGGGCATCGGTCTGCAATTCGAAGGGTTTCTCGCCAACAACCGCCATGGCAAAAAAGGCGTTGTGTTCCACATTCAAGATTTCAAGCCGTATTAAGGAAGCACCAACATGGCTGCACCCAAGCGTTTCAATAAAGACAAGCGCCCCAAGCGCAACACCCAGTCGCTGCTGTTCAAGCGCAAGAAGTTCTGCCGCTTCACCGTGGCTGGCGTGGAAGAAGTTGACTACACAGACGTGGACGTTCTGCGTGACTTCATCGCCGAAAACGGCAAGATCATCCCCGCCCGCCTGACCGGCACCCGCGCCATCTACCAGCGCC
>CAZGDZ010000129.1:0-6464 GCA_964524855.1 uncultured Macromonas sp. | reverse complement strand
GATGACGCGCAACCACGGCGCGGATTGCGGTTCGGTGTTCTTGCAAGGCGATGGACGGCTTCACGGGCGTTCTCCAACACTGAAGCAGCGTCTGGCGAGCCTCAATGCACCACCACCGGGTTCTGCGCCAGCATGGCGTAGCTCTCCAGCGTGTCTTCCACCTCTTCCTGGGTGGGGGTGTTTTGCTGCCAGGCCTGGATGTGCAGCTGGAACATTTCAGCCCAGGAGCCGTCCAGGTACACCTCTTTGCCCGAACGCTTGTCCACGATCTCGAAGCCGTGGCGGGGCATGTGCGGGCCGTCGGGCTCGCTGGTGGCCGTTGATGCCTGCGCCTCCGGGGCGTTGGCATAAATGTGCACCACCGCAAACGATTCAGAGTCGTAAAGCATGTTCATGATTCAAATGTCCTCGAAACCCGAAAACCCTGCAAGGGCTGTGACGATCTTGCAACACCTTCGAGGTGGGGCCAACAGGCTGGGTTTCAAGGACCTGGACGCACGAGGCTCAGGCGCTGATCGACGGTATCCCCATCGGCCTCGCGCACGCGGATGCGCACGGGCACAAACTGCAGCGCCGGTGCGAACCACAAGCTGATCTGGCTGTCGCCCGGTTCGCGCGGGGCTCGGTCCAGCCGCCAGGCGGTCTGCCGGCCGGCGGGCAGGTCCAGCGTCTCCACGCCTTGCCAGGCAAAGGTCCAAGTTTGTGCGCCCCCGCCGCCCAGCACCGGCAGGTTCCAGCTTAGGCTTGCCGAGGGTGGGCCGGGCAACTGCGCCAGCACCGAGCCCAGTTGCAGGAACAGGCTCAAGCGGTCTTGGCTGCCCGAGGGCAAGGGGTGCGCGGCGTCCCCCGGACTGACGTTGTAGCGCTGCGTGGGCCAGTCCAGGGTGTAGCGGCGTTCTTTTCGCCCCTTGTCCACAAAGCTGAGCGGCCGCAGGCCGTGGGCGTCCAATGTGCCCTGGCTGGTTTGGCTGCGCTGGCCCACCAGCAGCGCCCGCATCGTCAATTGGGCGGTGTAGCGTTGTGCCTCAAGCTGCCACGACAGGGTGGCGCTGGCGCGGTAGGGGATGCCCTTGGCCTGGCCGCTGATGTCGTAGGTCCACTCACCGGTGGCGGGCAGGGTCTGGGCATGGCTGGACAGGCCCCACAGGCTCAAGACCAAGCTCGCTGCCCAAACCAGCGCCCGCACACCATGGCACCGCGTGTGGGCGGCGGGGCAGGTGCGCGGGGCAAGAAGAAGCATGCCTCATCGTACACTGCCCTCCAAAAACTCGGCACCGCCAGGACATGAAACTCGCTACCTACAAGGACGGTTCGCGCAACGGCCAGTTGGTCGTGGTGTCGCGCGACCTCAGCACCGCACACTACGCCACCGGCGTCGCTCACACCCTGCAGCAGGCGTTGGACGACTGGAACTTCATCGCCCCCCAGTTACAGGATTTGTATGTCACCTTGAACCAGGGCAAGGCCCGGCACACCTTCAGTTTCGACCCCCGCATGTGCATGGCCCCGCTGCCCAGGCCCCAGGGCCATGTGTGGGCTGGCGAGCCGCCGGTGCCCGCGCGCAGCGAGGGTTGGCGCGGTGCGGTGGCTGATTTGCACTGGCCCCAGCGCCCCGGTGTGCAAACCCAGGCTGCCTTGGCGGTGGTGCTGGGCGATCTGGCGCCCGCCACGCCCGCCGATGAGGCGCTGGAGAGCGTGCGCTTGCTGGCCCTGATGCACGCGGTGGTGGCACCAATGTGGCCGGGCGATGCGCGCCGCTGGCCCTTGGGGGCGGCGTTCGCCCCGGTGGCTCTGACCCCCGACGAAGCCGGCACCGCGTGGACGCAAGGCCGCTTGCACCTGCCCTTGCAACTGAAGGTGGACGGCCAGCGGGCCCGAACAGTGGAAATGGCCGACGCTCCCTGGAGCTTGGGCGAAGTGCTGACCCAGGCCTGCCGCGATGTCGGTTTGGGCGCGGGCGCCCTTGTCGGCTTGCCGGTGGGCCATGTGCAGGAGGAGCCACCGCGTGCCACGGACGGCGACACCACAGACACCACCGAGGGCGCAGAGGCTGCGTGCATCACCGTCCGCTTGGACGTGCGCGGCCGCGAGGGTGCCAGCCTGTTCGGTGCGCTGGACCACGCCGTGCTGGCGCAGGAGTGAACCCCATGCAAATCTTCCACAACGCTTTGCACCACACCCACGCTGGCCGCCAGGAAATGTTCCGGGGCAAGCTGGTGCCGTGCCACGAAACCCCCAGCCGGGTGGACCATGTGCTGGCCGAATGCCAGCGGCGCGACCTTGGCCCGGTGCTGGCCCCAGGGAGCTGGACGGCCGACCGCGAACAGCGCCTGCGCCACCTGCACACGCCGCGTTACCTGGACTTTCTGGCTGGCGCCTGGGACGAATGGATCGCGCAAGATCCCGCCAACGCCGAGCTCGACATCTTGCCTTCGGTCTGGCCGGGCTACGCGTTCCGCACCGACGTGTTGCCGCGCAACTTTTCAGCGCGGGTCGGGCTGTTCGCTTTCGATGCGGGTTCGCCCATCACCGCTGGCACCTGGGGTGCAGCCCGCGAAGGGGCTTTGTGCGCCATGTCGGCCGCCGACGCGGTGCTTCAAGGCGAGCGAGCCGCTTTTGCGCTGTCGCGCCCGCCGGGCCACCACGCGGGGCCGGACTTTTTCGGCGGCTACTGCTTTCTGAACAACGCAGCCCTGGCGGCTCAAACCCTGCGTGACGGAGGGTGCGCGCGTGTCGCCGTGCTGGACGTGGACTACCACCACGGCAATGGCACCCAGACCCTGTTTGAGGCCCGCAACGATGTGCTGACCGTCTCCATCCACGGCGACCCGAGCACCGAATATCCGTTCTACCTCGGACATGCCGACGAACGCGGCCGCGACGCGGGCGAGGGTTACAACCTCAACCTGCCGTTGCCGCGCGGCACCCAGCCCGACCGTTGGTTCGCCGCGCTGGACCGAGCGTGCCAAGCCGTTCACGACTTTGACCCAGCCGCCTTGGTGGTGTCGCTGGGGGTGGACACGTTCGAGGGCGACCCGATTTCCGGCTTCCACCTGCGCAGCAGCGACTACCTGCAGCTCGGCCGCACCGTGGCGGCTTTGGGGCTGCCCACCGTCTGGGTGTTCGAAGGCGGCTACGCGGTGGCGGAGGTGGGCATCAACACCGCCAACGTGCTCGAAGGCTTCGAGGCCGCTTGAGCGTCAGGTCGCGTACACCGCGTCCCAGCTGCGAAAGCCCTTGACCTCGATCGGGTTGCCAAAGGGGTCACGGAAGAACATCGTCCACTGCTCGCCAGGTTCGCCCTCAAAACGCACCTGGGGTTCCAACACAAACGCCACCCCGGCAGCGCGCAGCCGGTCGGCCATGGCCTGCCAGGTGGGCAACAGCAGGATCAGGCCAAAGTGCGGCATCGGCACCAGGTGCTGCCCCACGTGCCCGGTGTTGGCGGTGGCCCAGGGCGTGCCCAGGTGCAGCGAAATTTGGTGGTCGTAGAAGTCGAAGTCCACCCAAGTGTCGGTGCTGCGGCCTTCGGTGCAGCCCAGCACGCCGCCGTAAAAGCGGCGCGCTTCGTCCAGGTTGGTGACGTTGAAGGCGAAATGGAACAGGCTGCGCATGGCGTTACATCGTGGGGTGGGCTTCGCCGCCGTGCGCTTGCTCGGCGGTGGTCTGGCAAGCGACGCAGCGCAAGGTGGTGGGGTTGGCGTGCAGTCGCGCGGTCGGGATGTCCACGCCGCAGTCGGTGCAAATGCCGTAGTCGCCCTGGGCAATGCGTTGCAGCGCCGCGTCAATCGCGTTGAGCTGGCCGGTTTCGCGCTCGTCCATTGCCAGCGCCATGTCGCGCTCGGCGTCCCGCTGCATCCAGTCGCCGCTTTGCTCCTCCCGCACCTCGCCAGCGGCGGCGGCACGCCCCATCTTGCCGCCACGCTGCGCCCGCAACTGGGCGATCAGGTCGGTGCGCATTTGCTGTAACTGCTGGGTGTAGGTGTCGGAAATCGGCTGACTCATCGCGTGCTCCTTCAAGACGGTCTGGTTGACCGCGCTGCAACCATTGTGCGGCAACCGGGGTGGCGCTGGCTTGACTCAGGTCAAGCGCTGGGCGGCCGCTGGGCACCGCCGCCAAGCTGTGGCATGCTTGAGCCCATCGACCACTGTGGAGACGACCGATGAGCAACCCCGATCTGAATGCCTTTGCCAAATACATCCCGGGTTTCGAGTTTCTCCACAACCTGACCCGACAGGCCGCCGGCAATGCGGCGCCTGGGGGGCAGTCGGCCGTGCCCGGCATGCCGCCCATGAGCCACTGGGTGGCGCCCACGTTCGACGTGGAGGAGCTGGACAAGCGCATCCAGGACCTGCGCGCGGTGCATTTCTGGCTGGACCAGAACACCAAGGCGCTGGGCGCCACCATACAGGCGCTGGAGGTTCAGAAAATGACGCTGGCCACCCTCAAGGGCATGAACATGAGCCTGGGCGATATTGCCGATGCGTTCAAGATCCGACCCGAGGCCATGAGTGGCGCTGATGCACCCCAGGCGCAGGCTGCCGCAGCCCCGGCCCCACAGCCGCAAGCCGCTGCATCGGCACCGGCCGAAGACGCGGCCACCGCTGGCGACGAGCCATCTGCCCCGGCCGTGGACCCGATGCAATGGTGGAATTCGCTGACGGAGCAGTTCCAGACCATTGCCACCGGCGCCGTGCGCGACATGGCCGACCACGCCTCGCGCGCGGCCGAAACCATGACCCAGGTGGTGCAGGCCACCGCCTCGGCCACGTCCGACGCGCAGCCGGCACCGACCGAAGCCCCTGCACCCGCCCGTAAGCGCCCCGCGCGCCAGGCTGCGGCACCGCGTGCCCCAGCGGGCAAGACCAGCCGTTCCCCGGCGGGTAAGGCCAGTGCGCCTCGCAAAGCCGCTCAAGCGCCCGCAGCGGCCAAGACTCCATCCAAGCCGAAAGCCGCATCCCGCGCCCCGGCGGCGCCCCGGCGAGCCAAGGGCTGAGCCCCCATGAAGCTGTTCGCGCACGCCCACGCCACCCACCCGCAATGGCGGATGGCGGCGGCGCTGGTGTTGGCCCAGTTGCGGGCGCAGATGGCCTTGCCCGGCTACACCCAGGCGCCCGGTTTGGCGCTGCTTTACATCACCGACCATTACGCCGCCGACGCGCAAGACATCCTGGACCACCTGGGCGCCGAGTTGCCCGAAGTGACCGACTGGGCTGGCACTGTGGGTGTGGGCATTTGCGCCAACAACGTCGAGTACTTTGACGAGCCTGCGCTGGCCGTGATGCTGTGCGACCTGACGCCCGACCAGTACCGGGTGTTCAGTGGTGTGGCGCCGCTCCCAGCGGCACAGGGCATCGACGGCTTCACGGCCCAGACCGCCCTGCTGCACGCCGATGGCGCCGTGCCGGACGTGGCCGAACTGATCGCTGAAATGGCGCAGCGCACTGCCAGTGGCTATGTGTTTGGCGGCTTGGCCGCCAGCCGGGGTGCGCCGGTGCAGTTCGCCCGATCCAGCCGTGGGGCGTTGGCCGGCAGCGGCCAGCGCGGCGCGGCCGGCGTCTTCCTCGGTGGGTTGAGCGGCGTGGCCTTTGGGCCCAGTGTGGCGCTGGTCTCGCGCGTCACCCAAGGTGCGCGCCCCGTGTCGCCGGTGCACACGGTCGATCGGGCCGATGGCAACGTGGTCCTCAAGCTCGACGGCCAGGACGCCCTGGACGTGCTGTTGCGCGATTTGAACATCGCGCTGGAAGAGCCGCAGGCCGCCGTGTTGCGCCTGCGCCAGACCCTGGTGGGCTTGGCGCCTGCACCAGCGCAGGTGGCGCCCGGTCGAGCTGGCCCGGCCCGAGTGCCTGCCAGTTTTGGCGAAGATGTGCTGGTGCGCCACCTGATCGGGCTGGACCCAGGGCGCCGTGGCATTGCGGTGGCCGACCGGGTGGAAGATGGCATGCGCCTGACCTTCTGCGAACGCCACGTTCAGGCGGCCCGGGCCGACCTGACCCGCATATGTGCGGAAATCCGCGAAGAACTGGAACCGCTGGAGCTGCCGCTGGAAACCGCCATGGCCCTGGCCGAGCACGAGGTCAGCGCCATGCCCCACCCGGCGCGTCGCATTGCCGGCGCGCTCTACATCAGTTGCAGCGGGCGCGGTGGCCCGCATTTTGGCGGCCCCAGCGCCGAGCTGCAGATCGTGCGCCGTGCGCTGGGTGACGTACCGTTGGTCGGTTTTTTTGCCGGTGGCGAAATCGCCTACCACCGCTTGTACGGTTACACCGGCGTGCTGACGGTGTTTCTGGCGGCTTAAACCCTGCGTGCCCGGTCGGTCTTGAACTGCTGGCGGAATGCGCCGAAGGTGCCAGCGTCCAGCGCGTTGCGCACTTCCTGCATCAGGTTCAGGTAGTAGTGCAGGTTGTGGATGGTGGTGAGCATGGGGCCCAGCATCTCGCCGCAACGGTCCAGGTGGTGCAGG